>CALJBF010000098.1 GCA_938027385.1 uncultured Porphyromonadaceae bacterium
GTTAATTATCGTTAAAGTCGGTATAATCTATAAAATTTGCTGTATATTTGCACCGCGAATCAGAAATTTTAAAAGCCCTTTTAAAAATTCAGATTTGCGGGAACATGGCAAGCCCGATGCAAGCGGCGCCGCGTTCTCAACGCTTTGCCAACCTTTCGCCGCCACGGCGACGATGAGGGCCCCCCGGCCTACCGGCAAAGACATTTCCCTTCGGGACTTGCAAGTCTATTTGGACGATTTTATATTTGCAGTGAAAGGTAGTCCGTTGTGAAACGCACTATCTGTCCGGGCCGACTGACTCTGTCTCTCGGCCCGGACTTTTTTATGTCATTGCAAATGGTGTACCCCCTGCGCCGGGTGACGGAATTTTTGTAAATTTGCGCACATATATTATTCTATATGGCAGAGACAGGAAACAGCAGGCGGCGCCACGGGCGGCGGCGCACGAAAAACAAACCACGCCGTGGCATGTCGCGCATGGCGGTAATCGGTGCGATATGTCTGGCATTGGTGCTCTGGGCCGGATGGCAGTCGACACGCTACCTCGCCCGTTACAAGGGGGAGGCCGCCTGGGTCTATATACCTGCCGGTTCCGATGCCGCCGCCGTGGGCGATTCATTGCGCTCGGCGCTGGGCACAGGATTCGGCAGTAAGGTGGCCGCGCTCTGGAGCGGCGACGCCGCGGCCTCGCGCGGAGCCTACCGCGTGCAGCCCGGGCAGCGCGCCTGGCGTGTGGCACGCGACATATCGCGCGGGCGCCAGACCCCGGTGCGTGTCACGTTCAACAACGTGCGTACCCTCGACCGGCTGGCCGAACGCATGGCCGCGCGGCTTGATTTCAGTAAAGAGCAGTTCCTCGGCGCCGTGGATTCGATAGCCTGTGTCGAAAAAATCGGTCGTGACACATTCGCCACATATTTCCTGCCCGACACATACGAGGCATTCTGGACCGTGACCCCCGACGCGCTCATCGCCAGGTTCCGTGACAACCATGACCGTTTCTGGACCCCTGAACGCCGCCGGAAGGCCGCCGCGCTGGGGCTTTCGCCGGCACGGGTCGCAATTGTCGCCTCAATTGCCGAGGAGGAATCGGCCAATGCCGCCGAGCGTCCGGTGATAGGGCGCCTCTACATCAACCGTCTGCACCGCAACATGCGTCTGCAGGCCGACCCGACGGTGAAATTCGCCACGGGCGACTTTGCCGCGCGGCGCATAACCGGCGACATGCTGCGCTACCCCTCGCCATACAATACCTATCGCGTCGACGGCCTCCCCCCCGGCCCGATACGGCTGGCATCGGCCCGCACTATCGACGGCATCCTCGACTCGGCTCCGCACAATTACATATATATGTGCGCCAAGGCCGACTTCTCGGGCACGCATGCCTTTGCCGCCGACTATGCCACCCACCAGGCCAACGCCCGCGCATATCACCGCGCCCTCAACGAGCGCAACATACACCGCTGAGCTTTGCGTCCCGACGGCGCGTATGGATATTTGCAAAATATTCAGTAACTTTGCGGAGAGAAAAATCAATCCCCATTTTCAGAATGCAGGAAAAAATAATTATCCTTGATTTCGGCTCGCAGACCACCCAGCTCATCGGGCGCCGCGTGCGCGAACTCAACACTTATTGCGAGATTGTTCCCTACAACAAGTTCCCGCATGACGACGAGTCGGTGATCGGCGTCATCCTTTCCGGCTCGCCCTTCTCGGTCTATGACGAGAAGGCCTTCAAAGCCGATCTGTCGCAGATCCGCAAACGTCTGCCGGTGCTCGGCATCTGCTACGGCGCCCAGTTCATGGCCTGGAGCGAGGGGGGCACGGTGGAACCCGCCGCCACACGCGAGTACGGCCGCGCCCTGCTTGAGGTTGTCGACGAGGCCGACCCCCTGATGGAGGGCATCAAGCCCGGCAGCCAGGTGTGGATGAGCCACGGTGATACCATCACTTCGGTTCCCGCAGGTTTCAAGCCTATAGCGTCGACCGACAAGGTGGCCATCGCGGCCTATCGCATCGAGGGCGAGCAGACCTGGGGCGTGCAGTTCCACCCCGAGGTGGTGCACAGTCTTGACGGCGCCCTGCTGCTCAGAAATTTCGTTGTGGGCATCTGCAAAAGTCGCCAGGACTGGTCGGCCGCATCGTTCATCGACTCGACAGTGGCCTCGTTGCGCGAGCAGCTTGGCGACGACAAGGTTGTGCTCGGCCTTTCGGGCGGTGTAGATTCGTCTGTGGCCGCCGTTCTGCTCAACAAGGCAATCGGCAGCAACCTCACCTGCATCTTTGTGGATCACGGCATGCTGCGCAAAAACGAGTTCGCCGACGTGCTACGCGACTATCAGGGTCTGGGACTCAACGTGGTGGGCGTCGATGCCTCGGCCAAGTTCTTCGGCGAGCTTGCCGGAGTCACCGAGCCCGAGCGCAAGCGCAAGATCATCGGCAAAGGCTTTATCGACGTCTTTGACGAGGAGGCCCACAAAATCAAGGATGTGAAGTGGCTCGCTCAGGGCACCATCTACCCCGACTGCATCGAGTCGCTCTCGATAACCGGCACCACCATCAAGAGCCACCACAACGTTGGCGGTCTCCCCGAGAAAATGAACCTCCGCCTCTGCGAGCCCCTGCGCCTGCTCTTCAAGGACGAGGTGCGCGCCGTGGGCCGCGAACTCGGCATGCCCGAGCATCTCATCAAGCGCCATCCGTTCCCCGGCCCCGGCCTGGCAGTGCGCATCCTCGGCGACATCACCCCCGAGAAGGTGGCCATACTGCAGGAGGCCGACCACATCTTCATCCAGGGTCTGCGCGACTGGGGGCTTTATGACCAGGTATGGCAGGCCGGCGCCATCCTTCTGCCTGTGCAGTCGGTAGGCGTGATGGGCGACGAGCGCACCTACGAGCGCGCCGTGGCTCTGCGTGCCGTAACTTCGACCGACGCCATGACCGCCGACTGGGCCCGTCTGCCCTACGACTTCATGGCCGACGTCTCGAACAAGATCATCAACCACGTCCGTGGCGTCAACCGTGTCACCTACGACATCTCCTCCAAACCGCCAGCCACCATCGAGTGGGAGTAAAAAAGTTTGGTGGTTTCGAGGAAATCCGCTACATTTGTACACAGTTTCTACATTATAACGACAGGCTTGCCTGTTTAATCCACAACTTATTCTGAAAGACAATGGCTTACGTTATTACCGACAAATGTGTTGCCTGCGGCACCTGCCTGCCCAACTGCCCGGTAGAGGCTATCTCTGAAGGCGACATCTACGTTATCGATCCCGATACCTGCATCGAGTGCGGCACTTGCGCTGAAGTATGCCCCTCTGACGCTATCATTCTTCCCGACTGATAATAGAGACCGAACAACGCCAAGAGGCCGGTGTGCTCAGCACACCGGCCTCTTGGCGTTTGTTATGCGTTTATGGGAATGGTGGTGAAAATAGTTGCCGTACCATCCTGGTCGGTTCAGTTATCGGCCGAGCTCGGCCGATAACACGACAGAGATTGCTGAACAGGCGGGGCAACCGGCGGCCGGGCGCCGCATGGGATCAGTCGGCCAGGATCCCCTGCCAGAAGGCTTTCACATCGGGCCAGCGGTAGAAGGGGAAAGCGTCGGTGGTGAGGCCGTCGACGGCAATCTCGCGCTCGTTGAGCATGAATTTGACCAGCACGTCGCTGCCGGTGGCGTCGGTGCTCTTTTTGGGGCGGAAGAATACAATCTGCACGTTGCCGGCCATAGGGGCTATCTTGTAGTCGCTGTAGACCTCGTGGAGCTTGTAGGGGTCGCCTTCCGAGGCGTGGCAGTTCTCAAGGGCGAGGATGCCGGCCAGGGGAATGAGGTTGCCGTCATGACCGAAACGCAGGTCGGCGCCACGGGCACCGGGGCGGCTTACCTTGTCGTCGGCGCTGTCGAGTATGTTGCGCAGAAGATTGCGGGCGTTGGCTATGGTCAGGCCGTTTGACAGCGGATGGTTCGAGTTAGTGACGTAGAAACTGTAGTTGTGGCTGCGCCAGAGGTTGAAAAGCTCTTCGGGGGTGAAGATGTCCATCAGGTCGATGCCCGATTCGATATCCTGCATGTCGACCGCTATCCAGTAGAGACCCCACATGAGCTCGTCGGGGTTCACATTCTTGTGCACGAATACCGAATCAGAGAACAGCGTGGGAATCAGGCGTTCGGGACGGGTCATGTCCTCCTTGAACTTGCGTGTCTCCTCGGCCCACTCGCCGTTGCGGCGGGTGTAGTAGTTTGACTGCGGCGAATGGTAGTTAAGATAGTCCATGTTCTTCTCAGACGCTTCGCGGGGTATCTGCAGGCGCGGATTCTCCTCCTTCAGGCCTTCGGCGAACGCGCACATCGAGAGGGCGCAGCGCATCACCACCGTACTGCGGGCGGTCATCTCGGCATTGTCGGGGAAAGCCTCGGGGAAAGCGCGGTAAAGGCGCCGCGCGATCTCGCGGTGCTGCCGTGCGCCGAGCTGCGAGAGGTCGCCGCCGCGGCGCTCGACCATGGGCCACAGTTTCTGAAGACGGCCGGTCACATCCTTGCCCAGCGGAGTGAGGGCGTTGGCCGAATCGGCACGCTCCATGAGTTTCATGACCCATTTATAGTCGTTGTCGCCGATAAGGTAGCGTGACCCGTGCCGCGCGTAATGGCTCACATAGAAAGGTTCGTAACCTTTGGGTGCCGGAGTGTTGGCACTCTCGGTAACCGGGTAGGCCAGATATATGCCGCCGGCTTTAAGCGGATTTTCTTTTATCTCGTCGAGGGTGGTCTGCGCGTGCAGGGCAAAGACGCCGCACAGCAGAGATACAAGCAAAAGGGCTTTTTTCATGATAAGTATTTGGTGAGAATAGGGAACATCCCCGTTG
>CALJBF010000099.1 GCA_938027385.1 uncultured Porphyromonadaceae bacterium
CGGTCGGTGATGCGCAGTGTCTCCTGGGCGTTGTGGTCGGTGATGAGAATGCCGATGTTTTTCGTCTTCAGGCGGTAGACCACCTCCTGGATATCCTCCACGGCCACGGGGTCTACCCCCGCGAAGGGCTCGTCGAGCATGATGAACCGCGGGTTGATGGCCAGGCAGCGGGCTATCTCGCAGCGGCGGCGCTCGCCGCCCGAGAGGCGGTCGCCCAGGTTGCGGCGCACTTTCTGCAGGCTGAACTCGTCGAGCAGGCTCTCGAGTTTCTCCTGCTGTTGCTCGCGTGTCATGTCGGTCATCTCGAGAATCGAGCGTATATTGTCTTCGACCGTCATCTTGCGGAACACCGACGCCTCCTGAGCCAGGTAGCCGATGCCGTTTTTGGCGCGCTTGTAGACCGGAAATTTGGTGATGTTCTTGTCGTTTATGAAGATCTGCCCCTCGTTGGGGGTGATGAGGCCGGTGGTCATGTAGAAAGTGGTGGTCTTGCCGGCGCCGTTGGGGCCGAGCAGACCCACGATCTCACCCTGGGTGACATCGATGCTCACATGGTTCACCACCGTGCGGTTGCCGTATTTCTTTACCAGATTCTCGGTGCGCAGCACCATTTTCTGCGGCTCGGCCGGGGTGGTGGAGGGGGTATTCACGCCGGTTTCGGGTGACGCGGCGGTTGCCGGCACCTCTATCCCGGCCGGGGTGTTTTCTGCGGGTACGGGGCTGTTCATTTGGCGGTGCAACGTTTTAGTCGGGCGTCGATGTAGTCGGTGAGCAGGCCTATGGCCACCGAGTTGGTGCCACCCTGGGGAATGATGAGGTCGGCGAAACGTTTCGACGGCTCGATATACTGGCAGTGCATCGGCTTGAGCACATCCTGGTAGCGGTCGATTACCATCTGCGGGGTGCGGCCGCGCTCTATGCAGTCGCGTGCGATGACGCGGATGAGGCGGTCGTCGGGGTCGGCGTCAACAAAGCACCTTACATCCATCATGTCGCGCACCGAGGCCTCGGTGAGCACCAGAATCCCCTCGACGATGACCACGTCGCGCGGCTCGACCCTTACGGTCTCGGGCTGCCGCGTGCAGGTGAGGTATGAGTAGGTGGGCATCTCTACGGCCTCCCCCTGGCGCAGACGGCGCAGGTGGTCGACCAGCAGAGGCCACTCTATGGCCGCCGGCTCGTCGAAGTTTATCTTCGACCGCTCTTCGGGCGGAAGATACGACAGGTCCTTGTAATACGAGTCCTGCGGTATGACGGCAACCTCGCCGGCGGCGAAGCTTGAGATTATCTTGTTTACGACAGTAGTCTTGCCTGAGCCGGTGCCTCCGGCGATACCTATGATGAGCATGTAGTCTGAGTTGGGTTTCAAAGGGCGAAATTACTAAAAATGTCGCATAGTTGACTTATGCGTATGCCATTTTTGCGAAAAATCCTTACCTTTGTTCTGTTTTAAACAGCATTCAAGATTAAACCGTCATGGTTATTACCAAATCGCTTGAGCAATTCGGCAAATATTGCCTTTTCATACGACGCGCTTTCGCGCTCCCTGACAGGTGGAGTGTCTTCGGGCGGCGCACCGTGCAGGAGATCTCGAAACTCGGCATCGACTCGATTCCGCTGGTAATCATCATCTCGATCTTCATCGGTGCCGTCTGCACCATCCAGATGAAACTCAACACCACCAACCCGCTCATGCCGGCCTATTCGGTGGGTCTGGCCACGCGCGACATCGTGCTGCTCGAGTTCTCGAACTCCATCCTCTGCCTTATACTTGCGGGCAAGGTGGGATCGAACATCGCCTCCGAGATCGGCACCATGCGCGTGACCGAGCAGATCGACGCCCTCGACATAATGGGTGTCAATTCGGTCAACTACCTCGTGTTGCCGAAAATACTCGGGTTCGTGTGTTTCATGCCGGTGCTGTCGGTGTTCTGTATCGGCACATCGCTGTTGGGCGGTTACGGCGTGGCCGTGTTTACCGACATGATCAGCGTCACGCGCTATACTTACGGCATACAGGCGTTCTTCAACGAGTGGTATGTCTGGTACGGCCTGATAAAGTCGCTGTTCTTCGCATACATAATCGCCTCTGTGGCCTCGTTCTTCGGCTACTACGTGAAGGGTGGCGCGCTGCAGGTGGGCAAAGCCTCGACTAACGCCGTGGTTTCGAGCTCGATTCTGATTCTGCTGTTCGACGTGATACTTACAAAACTTCTGCTGCAATGATCGAAGTAAAGAACATTACCAAATCGTTTGACGGCAAGACCATCCTCCACGACGTGTCCGCCAAGTTCTATACCGGCAAGACAAACCTCATCATCGGGCAGTCGGGCTCGGGCAAGACGGTGCTGATGAAATCCATCATCGGCCTGGTGCGCCCCGAGGAGGGTGAGATACTTTACGACGGACGCTCGTTCCTCGACATGAAACCGGCGCAGGTAAAGGCCCTGCGCAAAGAGATCGGCATGCTTTTCCAGGGGTCGGCGCTGTTCGACTCCGAGACCGTGCTGGGCAATGTGCTCTTCCCGCTGATGATGTTCACCTCGATGTCGAAGAGCGAGCAGCTCGACCGCGCGCGTTTCTGTCTTGAGCGCGTGAACCTGCAGGGCGCCGAGAACAAGTATCCGTCGGAAATCTCGGGCGGCATGCAGAAACGTGTGGCCATTGCCCGCGCCATAGCGCTTAATCCGCGCTATCTGTTCTGCGACGAGCCGAACTCGGGCCTCGACCCCAAGACGTCGATCATGATTGACGAGCTGCTGCACGACATCACCCACGAATACAACATCACCACCATAATCAACACCCACGACATGAACTCGGTGCTCGGCATCGGCGAAAACATCGTGTTCATCAACAAGGGTTACCGCGAATGGGTCGGCGACAAGAAACGCATATTCACCACATCAAACGAGGCTCTGAATGATTTCGTGTTCGCCACACGTCTGTTCCAGGAGGTGAAAGACTATATCATCTCGCACGGCCAGCCTGAGGAATGATTCATGGAAAAGGATGCCACCCCCGTACTGCTGTTGTCTGAGCATGTGGCCGGGCGCCGTTACTGGCGTGCCGACGACGTGTGGGAACATCTGCGCCCCGGCCTTCCGGTGGCCCTGACCCCCGAACCCGACAACCCCTCCGACCCCTGGGCCGTGGCCCTTAGTGTCACCGTCGGCGAGACATCATACAAAATCGGCTATCTGCCGCGCGGGCGCAACCGTG
>CALJBF010000100.1 GCA_938027385.1 uncultured Porphyromonadaceae bacterium
ATGGCGCCGAGTCCGTAAGGATTGGCAGACAGGCCGGTGTAGGCTGTGGAGTTGCGGAATGCGCGCGATGTCATGCCGCCGAGCTGCGAGAACGAGAACCCTCCGCGGATCAGGTCGTTCATCAAGATGCCGTTGATGTAGGTCTCCTGGTTTGCCGAGCCGTAGCCGCGGTAGTTGCTGTAGAGCGGCTGGTAGCCGTAACGCGAGAACTTGTAGAATATGTCGTCGGATGCGCCGTTGAGGGCCGTGACGTTCTGCTGGTTCCCCTCTTCATCTTCGAGCAGGCTCTCGTCGAAGAGCATGTCGTCGTTGTTGTCTTTGTTATAAAGCTCGCTGTCGCTGTTTTCAGAGCTGATGCGGAATATGACAGACTCGCTGGTGCCGTTGTTGAGCCGCAGCTGCTGTGCGCCGTCGTCGTAACCGTATGCGATGACGTTGACCACAGCCTCGCCCGGCAGGGCGTTTGAAATGCTGAAGTCGCCGGCAGGGCCGGTGGTCACTGTGATGTTCTGACCGGGGATGGTGACGAGTGCACCCGAGATCGGACTGCCGGTGTCGGCGTCGACGACCTGACCGGTCAGCACAGCTGTCTGGGCTGAGGCCACAGTCGCGGTGGTTGCCGAGATCAGCAGCGGTAGAAACACTTTAAATCTCATATCAATAATTGTTAATTAGTATTCCGTTGATATTTAAGGTATTGCTACGCACCAGGCGGCATAGCGGGGAATATAGCCACCAAAATTACTAAAAAATTTTAAGACAGCCCATTACCCCATTGTTAAATTAATGTGTTATACAGCACAAAAACAGCCTCACAGACCCTGGGAAGCCTTTTTTCATGGCATATTCAGCCCCCCTGAGCAGAGTCAGACCCGTCGGACTTGACTGACTTGTCCGACGGGTCTGACTTTTCAGGTAAAGTGCTGTCAGTCGCGTACGATGGCCTTGACCGGTACGGGCTGGCTGTCGGCGGTTATGAGGTAGATACCCACGGGTAGGCTTATGACCTGGCCGTTTTCAATGGTATCGAAGACTGCGACCGCACGGCCCGAGAGGTCATAGACGGTAACCCCGGTGAGGGTGGCGCCGCAGACGAAACGCAGGCCCGAGGGTTCGTAGACCACACCCATCGGGGTGTCGGTGGCTACCGAGCCGATGCCGCCTGTGAAATCAACGGTAATCTCATTGGTCTGCGCCGAAAGGAATCCGAGGCGCGACGAGCGCACATGGTAGCTTTCGGCGGTGCCGGGTTCATGGTCGGTGATTTCGAGCGATGTGCTTTCGGCAAGTTCGTCGACCTGGCGCGGCGAGGTACCGTTGTCGCCGATGATGGTGCGTGTCACCACGTAATAGTCGACTGTCTCGGCGGGGGTGCTCTGTACGGGTTCCTCCCAGTTGGCGGTGTATCCTGTGGCGGTGATGTCGGTTGCCGGCAGGGCACGGAAGTCGCGCAGTTCGGGCTTGGGCAGACACTCGCCGCGCAGTTCGATGCCGCGTGACCCCACGCCGTAGTCAGAGACGATGAGGCGCGCGGTATGGGTGCCGAGGGCAGCGGGGGTGTACTTGATCTTCACCCACAGCCCTGCGGGCGAGTTGATGGCCGAGGGGCTGACGGTAGTGACCTCGGGGGTGAACAGGGCACGGTCGGCCCCGGTCACCATGAGCGACGTGGTGGTGGTGATGTTCTCGCCGCGGAACTGCAGTGAGGCCTCGCCGTCGCTGCCCAGGGCCACCTGTCCGAAATCGAGCGACATGTCCTGTACCGGGGTGATGAGCACCGGGTCGCCGGCCGGGGTGTCGCCCGACGACGGGGTAAACGCCATCCCCTTGCGGTCGCCCCAGAGGTATTCGGCCAGTTCGGGATAGTCGATGAACGGGTTGCGGTTGGCCTGCACCTTGTAGACCTCGTTATTGCGGTCAATCTCTTTCTGGCTGGGCTTGTCCTGGCGGTGCCATTTGAGCAGCAGCTGTATCGACCAGTTGTTGAGGGTGGGATAGGTGTTGTTGTTGACCATATAGGTATAGCGCCAGTGCAGGTTCTGGTAGCATGTGACCATGTAAAAGTATGTGCGTGCGAAATCGCCTTTGTATTCGTCGTCAGGCTCGAATACCTGCTTGGCTCCCCCTCCCTGGCCGGCCACGGGAGTGCCCACGCGGGTTATGCCGTTGTCAAATGAGGCGTTCTGCACCTCGCCCAGCGGATAGTTAGACTTGGCCATGTTGGCGTCGGCCTCTGAAGGGTAGAGGTGGTTGAGGTCGATGTAGGCGGGCGTTTCCTGAGAGCCTCCCCACCAGCTTTTGGGGAATGCATGCTCGCGGTTCAGACCTCTGAACGAGGGGATGCGCAGCGGTATGTCGGAATACATATCCCACCACTGGCCGTAGCGGACGTTGTCGCGCGGATAGGCGTCGGTTTTCTGGAAATACTGGGGGAGATCCCAGTACGACGAGATTTCGGTGTGGTTGTAGAGCAGGTTGTGGAGTGCCGTCTTGAGTTCGGCATCACGCTTGCCAGTGAGGCTTGAGTAATATCCGGCCGGAATCTGGGCCAGGGCTGTAAGCAAAGCTGTGGTCATGGCCGCCAGCATGATCGCGCGGCCCGAAAGGAAGTTTTTCATCAATCGGTAGTTATGGCGTGTGAATAGCGGTGTGCCGCCGTGATGTCGCGACACCTCTGCAAATATCAACACGCGGTCAGGTAGTTTGGTTTGCAGGCAGGTGTGCCAGCACGCGGTTAACGATGAGCTGGGGCTTGATGCCTTTGAGGCAATGGTAGTCGTGACGGAAACATGGCTTGTTGCCGAACACCGAGCAGGGGCGGCATGTCATGGGCAGCTGCACGATGTCGGCCTCGGCCTGGCGCCACCCTTTGAATCCGCAATAGGGGTGCGTGGCGCCCCAGACACTTACCACCGGCGTGGCCACCAGCGAGGCCAGGTGCATGTTGGCCGAGTCCATCGACACCATTACGTCGAGCTGGCTCACAAGTGCGAGTTCCACGGGGAAACCGGCGCGCATGCCGGCCAGCGATATGGTTCGCGGAAAGCGTTCGGCCCATGCGCCGAGCATGCGGCTCTCTTTTTCGCCCCCGCCGAAAAGGAATATGTGGTTGCGCGGGTCGGCGGAAAGGGTATCCACCACCTCCTCCATCATCTCGGGGGGGTAAATCTTCCCCTCGTGTTTGGCGAAAGGCGCGATGCCGATCCACCGCTCACCATTGGCCTTCGGGGGGTGTATCACAGCGAACAGGGCCGGATCGGCTTTCGAGCCGGCTACACCGTAAAGGCCGTCGAACCGGCTGTCGACCGGCAACCCCATGGCATGGAACGCCTGGCGGTAGCGTGCGCGCGACGACACCAGCGGCAGCAGAACCTTGTTGTTGCGGCGTGTCAGGGCGCGTTTCCCCTTGCGCCCTTTGTTGAGCCTTACGGCGGGGATGCCCGACAGGCGGCAGAAGAGCCTCAGCATGCGTGTGCGCAACACGTCGTGGAGGTCTATGAAGGCGTCGAACCGCGTTTCGCGGCGCAACCGCCTGAAAAGTCGCCACAGGCCGCCCACACCCTTGTAGTCGCCTAAATTGAGGCCGATGACATTCAGGTTTCGCGGAGCGTCGACAAATATCGAGGCCATCGACGCGCGTGTCACGAAAGTGAACTCCACATCGGGGTAGCACCGCGCGGCGCTGTACAGCACCGGTACGGTCATGGCCACGTCGCCCAACGCTGAAAAGCGTGCCACGAGCACGCTGCCCAGCCTGCGGGGATTGTTGTCGGTCTTCGGTTCAGTCATCAGGCGCCTGGAAATTTATGCTTTTTTGCCGTAAAGCACGGGGTTCGTGTCGGCGTCGTTGTACATCTTCATCTGTCGGTAGGTCTTCATGACCTTGTGGCCTGCGGCCATGTCGTCGAGCAAGCGGTCAATGGCGCCGGTGAGGTCGCGGCGCTGTTCATGCAGCACGTCAAGTTTGGCATGGCATTTGGCCAGATGTGTTTCGCCGACATCGGTGCGGTCAAGTTCGGCCTGCATGTGGTAGAGCTTTACGGCGAGTATAGAGAGGCGGTCGATTGCCCAGGCGGGGCTTTCGGTGTTGATGGTGGCGTCGGGGGCAGGTGTCACCGTCGAGAATTTATCGAGGAACATTGTGTCGATATCCTCCACGCGGTCGGTGCGCAGCTGGTTGGATGCGTCGATGCGGTGTTTCAGCTCCATGCCGGCGGCGGGTTCTATTTCGGGGTCGCGGATCAGATCCTCCATGTGCCACTGAGTCACGTCGATCCAGTTCTTGACATACAGCAGCTGTTCGAGCGAATCTTCCGGGTATGCCTGGGGCACCGGCGCGTCGATCGAGTCGGTCAGGTGGTAGTCGGCCGTAGCGCGGTCAAATATCTCGTTGCACGCCTGTGCGAAAGTCTTGTCTCCTGCAAAAATATTGTCGTTGTTCATGCGGTAAGGTTAAAGAATCCCTGCCGGGAAACCCCTCGGCCGGGCCGTTGTCTCCAACAATATGCAAATTTAACATCTTTCACAATTCCGCGCAACTCCCGCACCGATTTTCCCTCCTTTTTCTCCCGATTTCAATGATCTCCCCCCGGAAATCCACAGGCCGACACCAAAGCGAATAACCGGGCGAACCGTTTTTAATGAGAGTCAGGATGCCTGGTTACCCCGGTTCTTAAAACTGATGGAAAATAAAGAACCAGACGAACCAGGTGAACCAGTTTCGTGTGTATAGGGCTGGTTCCTCTGGTTCTCCTGGTTCATTAATGTATGATGACGGGATAATAAGCCTGAATAAAAATAACGATGAGTTGATGATTTTGAGATAATATAGATGAATATCATAGTTTTATTCCAAGGATATTTGTACCTTTGTATAATAGCAATTAACTGATACGCCGGAATGGGAACACGCTTGACTAAAAAGGCTAGAGAAACATTTGAAGCCATCAGACATCTTGACTCTGAGAACGTAGAGTTTTGGACCGCCCGTGAATTGGCGCAGGCTCTGCAATATTCCGATTACAGAAACTTTCTTGAGGTTGCGCGCAAAGCATGGAAAGCATGTCATAACAGCGGGATTAATCCGGCCGACCATTTTGTTGTGGTCACCGAAAAGGTTTGTATAGGCTCAGGTGCTGAACGTCAGATAGATAATATTCATCTGACGCGTTATGCGTGTTACCTTTGCGTGCAGAACGCCAATCCGGGTAAAACCATTGTCGCTCAGGCACAGACGTATTTTGCAATACAGGTAAGGCGGGCGGAGAAATATCTTGATGCCGCTTTTAGTGCCGAAGACGAAAAACGGCTGATCTTGCGTGATGAAATGAAAAAGCATAATTCGCGTCTTGCAAGTGCCGCTAAGGATGTCGGAGTAAGAACCAATAAAGATTATGGCATATTCCAGAATTTCGGGTACAAGGGATTGTATGGAGGTCTTGACAGGGAAGATATCCATAAGAGGAAAGGCCTGACAAAGAATCAACAGATTCTGGATCACATGGGGAGTGCCGAACTTGCGGCAAATCTGTTTCGTGCCACGCAGACAGAAGAAAAATTGCGCAGAGACCAGATTGCCGGGAAGGAACTTGCCAACCGAACGCATTTTGAGGTCGGGCTGAAGGTTCGTGAGACAATGAAAGAACTTGGCAATACAATGCCAGAGGACTTACCTACGGCAGGAAGCATAAAACGATTGGAATCCAAGCGGAAACGACTTGGAGGAAAGAATGGGGAATGATAACTCAAACTGAGGAGAGAGTATGATACGGCCGTTGCAGGGGATGAGGTTCTTTTTTGCGATTTTTGTGTTGCTGTCGCATTACGGCGACGGCACCTGGGGGCGCCTGTATGCCGGCGGAAATGTAGGTGTGTCTTACTTTTTCATGCTCAGCGGGTTTGTGCTGGCGCTCGGATATAAAGACCGGCTCACGGGCGATGCGCCGAAGGGGTTCTCTAAGACCGGATTCTGGCGACGCCGTTGCTCTAAGATATTCCTGCCACACTGGCTGTGCCTGATAGCCACGTTGCTGTCGTGTCCCTGGACGCTCACGACCCTGCACGAGCTGTGGCCCTCGGCCCTGCTGTTGCAGGCATGGTTTCCCGACCCTGACATAGCGCTGGCCGGAAACCGGGTGTCGTGGTTCCTCTCGGCGATGCTGTTCCTTTATTTCCTGTTCCCGTTCATAGCGCCCCCGTTGCTGAGGGCGTCGCCGCGCAGGTCGCTGGTCATCACGGCTGTGACTTTGGCGGCCTATCTGCCGGTGATGTTCGCCATGCCCACCGATGCCAAGAATGGCGGCAGCACTTTCATAGAGATGTGGCTTTATGTATTTCCCCCGACAAGGATTTTTGAGTTTGTATTCGGCATAGAACTTTTCAGGCTGTATGAATTGCTGAAAGGGCGTGTCGACATTTCGGCGAAACGGGCCACGGTGGCCGAGGCTGTGGCTGTGCTTGTGGTGCTTGCCACGGTGCCGGTGTTCTACATGCTTGAGGAACGCTACAATACGGCTCTGCTGTTTTTCGTGCCCACGGCGTTGATAATCCTGGTGATGGCGCTTACCGAGGGACGTCCCGGCGCGGTGAGCCGTTTTTTCACGAGCCGTGCCATGATGTGGCTGGGCGGAATCTCATTCGAGTTTTATCTCGTGCATCTGACGGTGCTATACGTCATCGAGCAGTTTTACCGCAAGGCAGGCATATCGATGCCGTATGTGCCCGGATTGCTGATTCTCATAGGGCTGTCGGTGATAGTGGCGGTGGGGCTCAAGTACACCGTGGAGATGACGCACAAGGGAGCACGCCGCATCATGGGCGGCGCAACCGGCAGATGAGTTGTCATTCCTCGCGTGGAATGGCCGAGAGTATGCGCCAGGGGGCCGGATACAGGTTGTTAGAGCGGTTCCCGAGATTTTTCACGAATCCTAACGGCACGTTGTCGTGTGTGAGTAATGTGTAGCCACGGGGGGTGCCCTCCGGCAGAGTTATGGCATCGCGACGCAGGTATTTGAGCGTTGTATCGCGGTCAATTTCGACGTGCGCGAACGCATCAGCCGACAGCATGGGCGAGAGTGCAAGCGCATGTGCCGGAATGGCGTCGCGTCCTTTCACAGTGGCAATTTCGGTCCCGGCGTGGATGATGTCGAGTTCGCGGTCAAGTGCCTTATACAGTGCTGTATGGCACCCGGGAATGCCATAGATGGTATCGCCGCGCATCACAAGGTCTGTCTCGGCGCCGCCGTCGGCAATCCATGCGGCGGTTTCGCGCGCGCAGGGCACCGCGCCGGTGCGGCTGTTTTTCCCTTTGCTTTTCCCTTTGTTCTTTTTGTCGTTTTTCCCGCTTTCCGTATATGTTCCGGCCTGGTCGCCCGGTTTCTGCATTAGGCTTACAAACAACCCCTCGCCGCGCACACGTCCCGGCAGGAACCTCAGCGCCTCTACCTCCGGTTCGATGGCTCCGGCCACTCCGGGCAATGCGCAGTCAAGAGCGACGGCTACCGGCAGGGCGTCGTTTTCGGCTATGAATGCCGAAACGGTATGCTCATCCTCGTCGGTATTGAAGGTGCAGGTAGAGTAGACGAGATAGCCGCCCGGCCTGAGCGCGGGCCACACGTTATTGAGGATCTCCCGCTGTCGGGGTGCACATTCAGCCACGAGCGCCGGAGTCCACTGGCTGCGGGCGGTGGCGTCCTTGCGCATCATCCCTTCGCCCGAGCAGGGGGCATCGACGATGATGATGTCGAAGGTCTGGCGCAGACGTCTGAAACGGCGTGTATCGCCCCGGCTCACTATCGCAGTCAGTGGCACGCCCCATTTGATGATATTCTCTTTCAGTATTTCGGCACGGCGGAAATCAAATTCGTTGGCCACCACAGCCGAGCCTGAGGGGAGGGCGTCGATGGCACACAGTGTCTTGCCCCCGGGGGCTGCGCAGGCGTCCAGCAGGGTAAGCGGCCCGTCGCCCAGGCGCCGCGAGAGTTCCCTGACAATGGGGTATATGATCATTGAGGAGGCATCCTGCACGTAATAGCGCCCCTGGTGGAGTGCCGGATCGAACGTGAACGCCGGCCTGTCAGCCAGATACATGCCTTCGGGGCACCAGGGTACTTCGCCGTCGGTGACGGCACCGGCCGGAATGGCGCCTTTGCGCGGGTTTATACGCACGGATACCTCAGGGTCAGTTGATGTAAGCGCTTCGGCAAGTCCCTCGAACGCAGCAATGCTTTCGAGTGAGGCAAGGAAGTCTGGTTTCAGCGGTGTACCGGTCATTTTTTCGTATCGGTTGATGTGGCTGCGGCGGCTGTGGCGCCTGCGGTGCGTCTGGCATCGTCGGGGTACGATATACGCGCGTGATACATCGACTTCAGGCGCTGGATGAACGTGTTCTTTATGGCGGCGATATCGCGGAACGACAGCGGCGACTCGGCATGCAACCCATCGGCTATCTGGCCGTCGATGAGCTTGTTCACCAGTGCTGTAATGGCTTTGTCGCTGTGGTCGGTCATCGAGCGCGACGCAGCCTCGACCGAGTCGGCCATCATGAGCAGTGACGCCTCTTTGGTCTGCGGATTGGGCCCGGGGTATGTGAACGGCGTCGGGTCAATCTCCTCATCGGGATGCGCGCGCTGTTCCATGGTGTAGAAATATTTGGCGCGTCCGCGTCCGTGGTGCTGTGGTATGAGGTCGCGCAACGCCTGCGGCAGTTTGGCCTTGTCGGCGCGGCGCAGGCCGTCGGTCACATGCCTTATCACGATTTTGGCGCTCTGTGCCGGGGTGAGGGCGTCGTGAGGATTGACACCGTGCTGGTTTTCGGTGAAGAACGCCGGGTTGTCGATTTTGCCGATGTCGTGGTAAAGGGCGCCGGCACGCACAAGCTGCACGTTGGCCCCGATGCGGTGGGCGGCCTCCGACGCCAGGTTGCTGACAGCCATGGAGTGCTGGAATGTGCCGGGGCATTCGGTCGAAAGCTTGCGCAGCACGGGGTTGTTGATGTCGGAAAGCTCTACAAGGGTCATCAGCGACACCATGTTGAAAGTCTTCTCGAACACGAAGATGAGAATGTAGGCCAGCGAGGTCAGGAACGAACTGATG
>CALJBF010000101.1 GCA_938027385.1 uncultured Porphyromonadaceae bacterium
GTTCGTCATACTGATCATCGCCCTGGCCACCCTTGCCGGACCGGCACCCGGGGCCAGCGCCCAGGAAGAGACATATAAGTTCGACCTCGGCGCGCAGATAGGCATGTCGGGTTATATGGGCGACGCCTCGGCCAATATCTTCGGGCACCCGGGATTTTCGGCCGGTGCCTCGTTCCGGTACCTGCCCGACGTACGCTGGGCCGTGCGCACGCTTTTCAACGTGATGAGCCTCAGCGGCGACACCCGCGATATGGACGATGTCTTCCCGGGCGGACAGAACTACACGTTCAAATCCACGGTCTATGACCTCGGAGGGCGCGTGGAGTTCAACTTCTTCCCCTATGGCATCGGCGAGACCTACAAGAAACTGCGCCGGTGGACACCCTACCTGGCCGTAGGCGTGGGTCTGACCCTGGCCTCGTGCGAGGGGCAGAACAACCTGGGGTTCAACATCCCCATGGCCTTCGGCCTGAAATTCAAGCTGCGCCCGCGGCTCAACTTAGGAGCGGAGTTCTCGATGACGAAAGTATTCAACGACCATGTCGACGGTCCGCTGAGCGACCTGCACCAGATACACAGCTCGTTCGGCCGCAACACCGACTGGTACTCGAACATACAGATCTCGGTCACATACGAGTTCGGCGAGCGTTGCACCACCTGCCACTACGTCGACTGACCCCCACATAAGTTACATAAGTTACATACGCCACATAAGTTACATACCCAGCACGAATATGACTGATGCAAGGCTGACAGAGCTGCTTACCCGGATTGACGAGCGCAAGGTGCCCCGCCACGTAGCCATAATCATGGATGGCAACGGACGGTGGGCGCAGGCCCGCGGCCTCGACCGCTCGGAAGGGCACGTCGAGGGTGTCACCACTGTGCGCCGCATCACCGAAATCGCCTCTGAGGCCAAGGTGAAGTGCCTGACGCTCTATGCCTTCTCTACCGAGAACTGGAAACGCCCCAAGGCCGAGGTCGACGCCCTGATGCACCTTATCGGCATCGCCATAGAGCGCGAGACCCCCGACCTGATAAAGAACAACGTGCGCCTGACGATGATAGGCGACTTCGAGCGCATGCCCGACGAGCCGCGCCGCCGCCTCGAAGGGTGTTTCGCCGCCACGGCACACTGCACAGGCCTGGTGCTGAACCTCGCCCTGAGCTATTCGGGGCGCTGGGACATCGTAAACGCCGCCCGTCAGCTTGCCGCCCGTGCCGCCGACGGCACACTCGACCCCGCCGACATCGACGGCGACATACTCTCGTCGGCCCTCTCCACCGCCGCACTGCCGTGCGACTGCCCCGACCCCGACCTGCTCATACGCACCGGGGGCGACTCACGTGTATCGAACTTCCTGCTGTGGCAGATCGCCTATGCAGAGATTGACGTCATAAACAAATACTGGCCCGATTTCACCAAAGCCGACTTCCTGG
Organism: uncultured Porphyromonadaceae bacterium; assembly: GCA_938027385.1. Taxonomy (GTDB): domain Bacteria; phylum Bacteroidota; class Bacteroidia; order Bacteroidales; family Muribaculaceae; genus UBA7173. The sequence goes on from CALJBF010000101.1 coordinate 1,441, forward strand.
AATCGCTGTTGCGTTTCCAGAGCCGCGAACGCCGATTCGGACTCACTTCTGAACAAATCAACTCTACAAAACGGTGAAATCCACCATCCTTCATCACAGCCCTATGCCCAACCGCCTGCTGATTGCACTGATAGCCCTGCTCGCCTTTGCGGCCCCGTCGAGGGGCCAGGTGGCGTCAGACACCATCATAAACCCGCCCGTCATATACTCGGGCGTGCCCAACACCTACGAGATTGCCGGAATCCGCGTATCCGGTGCCGACAATTATGCCGACTACAACGTGATCGGCTACTCGGGACTCAAGGTGGGCGACCGCATCGAGATTCCCGGGCCCGATGTCACCACAGCCGCAAAACGCCTGATGCGCCAGGGCCTTTTCGCTCAGGCGCAGATCGTGCTTGAGAAGACCGTGGGCGACAAGGCCTGGATTCTGCTGAAGATGCGCACACAGCCCCGTATCTCGGAGGTGCGCTACACCGGCATGAAGAAGTCAGAGCGCGAGGACCTGCAGAAACGCCTCCAGCTCATGCAGGGAAACCAGATCACGCAGAACATCGTGAACCGCGCCACCGACATCGTGAAGAAATACTTTGCAGACAAGGGTTTCGGCAACGCCGACGTGAAGATACGCCTCGACGACGACCTCTCGAAAGAGAACGAGCAGATCGTTACCATCGGGGTCGACAAGCACGGCAAGGTGAAGGTGCACAAGATCTACATCACCGGCAACGAGGTGCTTTCAGACGGCAAGCTCAAGCGCGTGATCAAGAAGACCAACGAAGGCTCGAACCTCTGGAAAATCTTCAGCCAGAAGAAGTTCGTCGAGCAGGACTACAAGGATGACCTTGAGCGCATCCTGCAGAAATACAACGAGCTGGGTTACCGCGACGCTGCAATCCTCTCGGATTCTGTTGTTCCCTACGGCGAAAACAAGGTTGATGTCTACATCGACCTCTCCGAAGGCAAGAAATACTATCTGAGCGACATCTCGTGGGTCGGCAACACCCTCTACACCACCGACCAGCTCAACTACCTGCTCGACATGAAACCGGGCGACGTCTACAACCAGAAACACCTCGACAAACGCCTGACGCAGGACGAGGATGCCGTGTCGTCGGCCTACATGGACAAGGGTTACCTCTTCTTCAACATCGTGCCCATCGAGAAGAACATCCACGGCGACTCAATCGACCTGGAGCTGCGCATGATGGAGGGCCCCCAGGCCCGCGTGAACAAGGTCACCATCACCGGCAACGACCGCCTCTACGAAAAGGTGGTGCGCCGCGACCTGCGTGTCAAGCCGGGCGAGCTCTTCTCGAAACAGGATCTTATGCGCTCTATGCGCGAGATTGCCCAGACAGGCCATTTCAACCCCGAGAACATGGTGCCCGATGTTCAGCCCAACGAAGAGAACGGTACGGTCGACATCGCCTTCAACCTTGAGTCGAAAGCCAACGACCAGATCGAGTTCTCGCTCGGCTGGGGCCAGACAGGCATCATCGGCAAACTGGCGCTGAAGTTCACCAACTTCTCGATAAAGAACCTGTTCAACCCGTCGTCATACAAGGGTCTTATCCCCCAGGGCGAGGGGCAGACATTCACCATCTCGGCGCAGACCAACGCCCGCTACTACCAGATGTACTCACTCTCGTTCCTTGACCCCTGGTTCGGCGGCAAGCGCCCCAACTCGCTCTCGGTCTCGGCCTACTACTCTCGCCAGACGGGCGTTAACTCGTCATACTACAACTCCAACTGGCAGAACCCCTACCTTTACAGCGGTTACGGTGGCTACGGCTACGGAGGTTACGGTTACGGCAGCTACGGTGACTATTACCAGAACTCGATCGAGAACGCCTACGACCCCAACAAGGTGCTTCAGATGGCCGGTATAACCGTCGGTTTCGGCAAACAGCTCAACTGGCCCGACGACTACTTCACCTTCACCACCGAGCTGAGCTACAACTGGTATTACCTCAAGAACTGGGAATACCTCTACTACATGAACAACGGTACGTCGAACGCCCTGGTGCTCGGCCTCACCCTGGCCCGCAACTCGATCGACAACCCGCTCTATACACGCCGCGGCTCAACATTCCAGCTCAGCCTGCACCTGACACCCCCGGCATCGCTCTTCTCGCCAAACA
>CALJBF010000102.1 GCA_938027385.1 uncultured Porphyromonadaceae bacterium
CGGCCGATAACCCGACAGCACCACATTTATCGGAGGAAGGGGAAAGGCGAGAGGAGAGGGGGGCAAACCGTCAATAAAGCATAAAATTTTGGGGGGTGTGGTAATTATGAGTAACTTTGTGGACTGAAGAAGAATACAGATGAAAGACTTTCTCTGGGGGGCGTGGCGGTGGTCGCGCCGGTACATATCGCTGCCGCTGGCCTGCATCGTGGCCTATATGGTGTTCATCCTGGGATTCAACGAAAACTCTTACTTCAAGAGCGTTGAATATCAGGAGGAAATCGACCGTCTCAAACTTGAGATCAAGGAGAACAACGACACCATGGCCTACTACCGGCGGCTGAACCACGACCTGTCGTCAGACCCGGCCGCGCTTGAGCGCATCGTAAGGGAGCAGTATCACCTGCAGCGCCCGCACGAGGATGTCTATATCTTTGAATGACAGCTGTCTTTAATAATAACAGCTATTTTTAATGACAGCCATTTTAAGCAACAGCTATATTTAAACAACAGCTATACTGTTTATGAGCAGACAACAACCCGCAGAGGGGAAACGATACACCCGCGAGGAGGTGATGGGCCGCGCGCCCAAGTCCGCGATGGTCATCCTCGGCACGCTCGGCCTCTTAGGCATCGCCGTCGGCACCCTGCTGCCGATTCTCAACGTCTACACGCCGGGAGCCGTGACCTGGTGGAAATGGGTATATGCCGCCGGTGCCGCGCTGTATCTGGTGGCGAAGTTCTTCTCGCCCTACACCGGCACACATCCGCGCATAAAGCGGCTTTACCGCATCGAGAGCTGGAGCGCCATATTCTTCGCCGTGGCGGCGTTCTTCATCTTCTACAACGGCAACATGACCCGCGACGTGTGGGCGTTCACCCTGGCCGGGGGGGCGCTGCTGATATTCACGTCGATAGCAATACCGCGCGCCATGAAAAAAGCGCTCGGCTGACAACATCCACCACAAAATGAAAATAGCACTCATAGGTTACGGCAAGATGGGCCACGCCGTGGAACAGCAGGCCCTGGCGCGCGGACACGAGATTGTGTGCCGCATCGACGCCGGCGAGGAGGATAAATTCCTGTCGCCTGAATTCAAGGGGGCCGACGTGGCCATCGAGTTCTCGGTGCCCTCGGCGGCCGTGGACAATTACCGCCGCGCGTTTGCCGCCGGCGTGCCGGTGGTGTCGGGCACCACGGCATGGACCGACCGTCTGCCCGAGGTTGTCGAGATGCTCCAGGCCTCGGGGGCCACGCTTATGTGGAGCTCGAACTACTCGGTGGGGGTCAACATCTTCCGGCGGCTCAACGTGTTCCTGACGCGCATGATGGCGCGGTTCCCCGTCTACCGCCCGGCCCTGCACGAGGTGCACCACATACACAAGCTCGACCATCCGTCGGGCACGGCAAAGACACTGGCCGACGAGCTGGTGGCCGCATCGCCCGACATGACGGGGTGGTCAGAGAGCGAATGCAACGAGCATGTGCTGCATGTGACCCACGAGCGCGAGGGCGAGGTACCCGGCACCCATATCGTGACCTGGACGTCGCCCGTGGACCGCATCACAATCGAGCACCGCGCCTTCTCGCGCGACGGTTTCGCCTTAGGCGCCGTCATGGCCGCCGAGTGGCTTGCCGAATCGGGCCGCAGCGGCTATCTCACCATCGACGACATGATGACCTCAATGGGTCTGTAAAAAAGGGCTGCGCAACGGGCCTCAAAAACATCACGGATATGACAGAAAACACCTCGAATACAGAGAAAAAAGCATACGATTTCAAAACCGACCTCAGCCGCCGCATCTCGGCCACGCGCCCCACACGCTGGATGCGTTTCGGCGTTGTGATGGCGATATTCCTGCTGTGGGTGGCCTGGATGGGCAACTGGTGGCTGGCGCTGTTCGGCCTACTGCTATTCGACATCTACATCACCGGTTTCATCCCCTTCACCTGGTGGAAGAAATCGAAGAACAAGACCGTGCGCACGCTCATGTCGTGGGTAGACGCCATCGTCTACGCCCTGGTGCTGGTATATTTCGTGTTCGCCTTCCTGGGGCAGAATTACCAGATACCGTCGTCGTCGCTTGAAAAGACGCTGCTCACCGGCGACTACCTGTTCGTGAACAAGACCGTCTACGGCCCGCGAGTGCCCATGACCCCCGTCTATTTCCCGCTGGTGCACAACGAGATGCCCTTCGGCCTTGGAAAAAGCTACCTCGACAGCCCCTCGCTCCCCTACCACCGTCTGAAAGGGCAGCGCGCGGTCGAGGCCGGCGACATCGTGGTGTTCAACTTCCCCGCCGGCGACTCGGTGATGAGCCGCATGCCCAACCCCGACTATTACCAGCTGCAGCACCTCTACGGCCGCGAGCATCTGCTGGCCAACCCCCGGCAGTTCGGCGAGCTGATATGGCGCCCCGTCGACCGCCGCGAGAACTACGTGAAACGGTGTGTGGGTCTGCCCGGCCAGCGCATACGCATAGCCGGAGGCGACATCTATGTCGACGGCGAGAAGTTCCTCACCCCCGAGCATGTGCAGTTCAACCACTTCTACCAGAGCGCGTCAGGCCCGATCTCAGACGAGGAGTTCGATGAGCTCGGCATCGCCCCCGACGACCGCTACCTCGTGCCGGTGACACCGGCCGACGTGGTGCCCCTGCAGTCGCTCGGATTCAAGGTGAACCCCGACGGCTCGGTGCCCCCGATCTACGTGTCGCCATTGACAGCCGATATGGTCAAGGCCATGGAGGCCTCGCCCCGTTTCGCCAAGGTGATGAAACAGGAGGCCGAACCCGAACAGGCCCTCACCCTTTTCCCCGAGGCGCTCTCGAAAGAGTGGACACGCGCCGACTGGGGCGGCGAAGGTGGCATCTGGATTCCGAAAAAAGGCGCCGTGCTGAAGATGGACCAGGCAGCCTGGGACATCTACGGCCGCACCATCCGCGTCTACGAGAACAACCCCACCGCCGAATTCCGCGACGGCAAGCTCTATATCGACGGCAAGCCGCAGGACACCTACACCTTCCGCATGGACTACTACTTCATGATGGGCGACAACCGCGACAACTCGCTCGACTCGCGTTACTGGGGTTTCGTGCCCGAAGACCATGTGGTGGGCACCCCCTGGCGCGTGCTGATCTCGTTTGACAAAGACAAATCGCTGTTCGGCGGCAAGATACGCTGGAACCGCATACTCCTCGACGCCAACCCCGACAAATGAGCCGTCCCGTCAGATACCCTGCGGTGACACTGGCGCTCCCGCCGGCCTACTACGGCAGCGTGGGGCGCTATGCCCTGATATGGGGCGCCGGGCACGCCAGCACGGCGTGGGACACCCTCTTCGACAAACGGCAGAAAAGCGCACACCGCTGCGTCATAGCCGACAAGCAGGGCACCGCCACGCTCACCGCCTCAATCGCCAAGCCGCACGGCATAACGCGCGCCACCTGGGCCGATGTCAGCCTCAGCGACCACGGCGCCTGGTGGCGCGTGCACCGCTCGACACTCGAGACCGCCTACGGCCGCACCCCCTTCTTCGAGTTCTACATCGACCGCCTGGCCCCCTTCCTCACCGACGGCGTTACCGACCGCTACCCCACCCTGCGCGCGCTTGACGACGCCATAGACGCCACACTCCGCGCCATCCTGGGCCTCACACCCGCCCCCACGGCCCCCCTGCCGGGCGCCTCCCCCTTTGCCACACCCCCATCAGGCGGCACCCAGGCCCCGGCCTCCACTGTGGCCGCAAGCGAAGCGGCGGCTCTCCCCGTCCCGCCCCCTGCCCTCGCCGCCGCCGAAAATGCCGCGGCCGCCATCCCCTACTGGCAGGTGCGCGCCCACACGCTGGGGCACATCGCCGGCCTCTCGGTGCTCGACCTGATCTTCAACCTCGGCCCCGAGGCGCCGCTCTGGCTCGACCGCGTGGCCGCCTCACCCATCATGCATAACTTTTTCAACACACTCCAATCCCCTCATACTCATGGCTGACAACAAGTCATCCGGAAAACCGTTCCTCATCATAGCCGGCGCCGTGGCGGTGCTGGCCGCCCTGTCGTTCATCCCCTGGGGGGCGCTGACAGGCAACTTCTTCAAGGACTACGATCTCACCGAAGACATATCCACCGTAAAGAAAGAGCGCGCCGAGACCGACGAGCAGATTGACCCCGCACTGGCCGAGGCCGAGAAACTGCTCGCAGAGGAGAACGCCGACGAAACCGCCCTCCACGCCGCCGAGACCGCCGTGCACGAAGGCGCCGAGGTGCCCGACTCGCTCATGCGTCCGGTGATCGACCCGCGCCGCGGCGACCTGGTGACATTCGAGGACTACACCCTCGAAGGGCACGGCCTCACACACCTGAAAGCCGCCCTTGACCGCCGCGGCACCCGCCCGGCGCGCATCGCCGTAATCGGCGACTCGTACATCGAGGGTGACCTCTTCACCCAGGATATCCGCTCGCTCCTGCAGGAGAAATACGGGGGCCGGGGCGTAGGCTACGTCACCCCGCACAACATGGTCTCTGGGTTCCGCCAGTCGGTGCACCAGACCGACAAGGGGTGGACTGACCACGACCTGCGCAAAGACAC
>CALJBF010000103.1 GCA_938027385.1 uncultured Porphyromonadaceae bacterium
GCGAGATCGGTATTCTCGCTTCCCGCCCGATATATCTGGCGGGCATGATACTCGTGCCCGTGGCGATGACATTCTTCTTCATCTGCATGCTGTCGCCGGGGCTGCCGCTCAAGCTCCCCGCAGCCATGGTCGACCTCGACGGCTCGCAGCTGTCGCGACAGCTCACCCGTAACCTCAACTCCACTGAGCTTGTCGACATCGCCTACCGGGCCAATTCGTTCAACGAGGCAATAGCACAAGTGCAGTCAGGCAAGACCATGGGTTTCTTCGTCGTGCCACGCGATTTCGAGCGCAAGGCCATCGCCGGCGAGGCGCCGACCCTAACGTTCTATTCCAATCTTACATTCTATGTACCCGGCACGCTCGCATTCAAGGGATTCAAGACCATGGCCGTGACTGCATCCGGGAAACTTGTCAGCGTCGAGCTTATGGAAAAGGGGTTGCCACAGGGTGTGGCAGCCACGCTTCTGCAACCCATGACCATCAACAACAACGCCATGCACAACCCCTGGATCAGCTATGCCTATTATCTCACCCCATCGTTCCTGATCGGTACCCTCGGCCTGATGATCATGCTCATGACCGTGTTCTCCATTACCCAGGAACTCAAACGCGGCACATCGCCCGTGTGGCTCGCCGGAGCGGGAAACCGCGTGGGAACCGCCATCGTGGGCAAGCTGCTGCCGCAGACCGTCATATTCTTTATCGTGGGGCTGTTCATGCACTCGATGATGTTCCACTGGAACCATTACCCGCTCAACGGCGACGAGTGGAACATGATACTCGGTCTGTTGCTGTTTGTCATTGCCTCGCAGAGTTTCGGTGTGCTTGTGTGCTCGGTGATGCCCAACCCACGTTTCGCGCTGTCGATAGTGTGTCTGGTCAGCATCCTCACGTTCTCGATCGCCGCCTTCTCATATCCGGTGCAGTCGATGTACGGCGGCATGGCCATATTCGCCTATATCCTCCCCGTGCGCTGGTATTTCCTCATATATGTAGACCAGGCGCTGAACGGCATTCCCCTCTTCTTCTCGAGGTATTATTTCGCGGCTCTGCTGGTGTTCCCCGTCGTGGCCACCCTGTTTGCGCCGCTGATGCGCCGGTGGATGAAACATCCGGTCTACGTTCCCTAACCATAACGAAACTATGCGAGGTCTTCTCATTGACATAAAAGAGTGGTTCGTGGAGATGGCGAGAGTGTTCCGCCATCAGTTCGACATAGTGTGCCATGATGCCGGCGTGCTCATATTCTTCCTGTTCCTGCCGCTGGTCTACCCGGTCATATATTCACTTATATATAATCCCGAGGTCACACGCAAGCTCCCGGTAGTGGTGGTCGACCATGACCGCACCTCGATGTCGCGAGAGTTCACGCGGCACCTCGACGCCTGTCCCGGCGCCAGTGTCGTGGGATATGCAGCCGATATCAACGGGGCGCGCCGCCTCATGAACGAGAAGGAGTGTTTCGCCATACTCGAGATTCCCGACAACTATATGCAGTCGGTGGGCCGGGGTGAACAGGGGCAGATAAATATGTATTATGAGATGAGCCTTCTGTTACGCTACCGCACCCTGCTGTCGGCCATGACCGAACTCCAGCTGGCCACAGGCGCGCAGTTGCGCACGCGGTTCACATCGGCAATCGGCATGACACAGGACGCTCCCTCGAACGTAGGTGTCCGTAACTATTTCCTGGGCGACACGCAGCAGGGGTTCGCATCGTTCATACTTCCGGGCATAGTGGTGCTTATTCTGCAGCAGTCGATGCTGCTGGGCATCTGTATGCTCGACGGCGGCTCGAACGAGCGGCGCCGACGCAATAACGGCTATGACCCCATGCAGGTCCAGGCGTCGCCTTCGGCATCATGCATCGGCAAGGCGCTTTGCTACACGGCCATATATTTTCCGCTCACCATCTTCATACTGCATTTCATACCGGTGATGTTCAGTTTTCCGCACATCGGCTCGTTCGGTGACTATTTCCTGCTCATACTGCCGATGTTGCTTGCCACGGCATTCCTGGGGCAGTCAATGCAGTTCATGATGAGCGAGCGCGAGAGCGCTTTTGTGGTGGTGGTCTTCACCTCGGTGGCTTTCCTGTTCCTGTCGGGACTGACCTGGCCGCGTTACGCCATGAACGACTTCTTCCGCTGGATGGGCAACCTCGTGC
>CALJBF010000104.1 GCA_938027385.1 uncultured Porphyromonadaceae bacterium
ACTATGTCGTCAAACCATTTATCCTCTGCTTGGAGTCTGAAGATTGCCAACTTCGCCACATCAAGAGTGTTCAAAGGGAACATCAGACAGGTTAGTTCGTCATTGTAGGCATTATTGCCGGTCAGTCCGTAGAATTCATTCATATCGGCACCTTTGAAAGTGATGAATTCCTTGGGGGTGCCGATACCTCTGGTTTCAAGCAACTCTTGGTATCCCGCTGTCCACTCGCTAAGGTCTCCGGCACATCCTAAGATAGTGTAATAACTGCCATCGTAGGCTGCGTTGAAAGTCGCCTCACGATTGTCTGCATTGACTTTCAGTATTTGTCTTGTCCCACTCATGGTCGTTTCACTTTAGTCCTTGATAGATTTGTACCGTGCCGAAATCATATCGGCCATCTTGTCAATCTCGTCGGCCTTTAGTCCGAGCGCAAGGTAAAGTTCCTCGTCATCCGGATCCGCAAGCGAGAAGTCATCGTTCTCATCTTCGGCGATCATCATACTCATGAGATCTTCTACGGCATAATGTAGACTGGTTGCCATTGAGATTACCCGGGCCATCTGGCGCTTCTTTTGCTCTTTGAGTTTATCTGTCTCACTCATTAGTTTATGTTTGCTTAACTGTTAATTCTTGTTTATCTCGCGGCTTTTTTGTACCTTTGGCCGCTCGTTCCAACTGGAACACGCTGCAAAGATAGTATGAAATTCTCATACTACAAAATTATTTGGCGTAATTTTTCATACTATTTTCAACTATGGATGAAAATCTCAGATTTATAGCCATAATCGACAGCCTAAAAGAAAAGGGCCTCGTGAATGACTATGTACAGATAGCAAAAGAGTTAGACACCAACAAGGCTGCAATCAGCGACATTAAGGCGGGGCGGAAAAAGTTATCTATTGACCTTCTTCGCCGTCTGAAAAAATCATACCCTTCTTGCAGCATAGAATGGGTTGTTACAGGGGAGGGCAATCCCTTTATCACTCCTCAATCATCGTCAAGCACCTCTTCCTCTCAGAATACTGAGCTATTTCTTAATAGGATTGCGGAACAAGCGGAGGAAATTGGGCGGCTAAAGGCTCGCATAGAGGAATTGGAGAGAGAGAGGTCGGTGCATATCACCCCCCAGTATGCCCGCTCTACCTCGAAGGAGACTGTGGAACCCTAAGACCATTATCCCGGTATGATCTACAGCAGCTGTTTAGCACCCTGTGCCACCTGAATTGACCCCACGGCGCACCCTCTGTCATCCTCTTTTAGGTATACCCCTCCCCTATTTCTTTGAAACCACAAGCGAAAGTTCTGATTATAGGCTGTTTCCACAAGGCAAAATCTAAAAAGATGGGGTATTTTGCTTCACACTCTAACGCCGTTTTTGAAAATTGATGCCCGATTTTAGGCGTTTATCTTATCGCAGTTATTTGCATCGAAAAACCGCGAATTTGTCACTCCAGTTTTATAAGGCTGTCACTCCAGTTTGTCACCCCACTCTGTCACTCCACCTGTCACTCCACCTGTCACTCCAGTTCTAAAAATCGCCGTTTTTGACAGTGAATAGGCACAAAAATAAGGCATCACCGGCCCATAGCCAACAATGCCCTTGAAATACCGTTGTATTTGCCTTCTAAGGCCGCTTAAACGTTATTCTTAAAGTCTCTGCCACCGCCGCCCGATATAAGCGTAGACTGCTTGATTATAGCGCGTTTAGTGACGACTGTGCCGTTGCCTGACAACCCGGCATGACGCAGATAATTGTAGGTCGCACCGACCTGATCCGTCGAAAACACGCTGAAAACGGCCTTTATGCTGCTGAAATACCAGTCCTTGCGCCTCGTTCCCTCGATGGGATGCGTCAGATGAACATGAATAACTTTTGCCATATATCCTTGTATTATTCGTGCAAATATACCAAATAATAGTTATATGGCATATTTTGAAATCACAAAATTTCGGAGCAACACATAAAAAAGCGGCTCACAGCCGCGACCGCCCTACTCTATCTCACTCCGATGACCGCCGACATGCCCGACGTAAACCACGCGACAACCCCATGCAAAGCCCATGTAAGCCGACCGTATCAAAACTGGCCATCCATGTAAACCAAAATTAAGTCCATGTAAACTTTTTGCACGTTTCGTTTTATTCCGGCTCGGCTCCCCTACCCCACCTAACTAACTGAAACCAAAAGGCTTTCACGCCATACCACCGTCACGCACTTTGCACGCTTCGTTTTGTGGCCCATACTGGCACGCGAATCGGCGGCAGTGACCCACAGCCATCCCGAGGGGATAAAGGGAGCGCAGGCCACCGCCGCCGCAATCTATTACGCGCTCTGCGGTCTATCAAAAGATGAGATGCGGACAATGATTGAGACTGAATTCGGCTACGACCTGAGCCGCCGATACACCGACGTACAGCCAAGCTACAGTTTCGACGTCAGCTGCCAAGGGTCTGTACCGGAATCAATAATCGCCTTTCTCGAAAGCACCGACTATGAATCGGCAATCCGTATGGCCGTGGCCTACGGTGGCGATGCCGACACCCAGGGCGCCATCACCGGGGGCATCGCCGCAGCTTACTACGGCGAAATCCCCCGCGAAATTCTCGACGAGGCTATCAGCCGCCTCCCTGCCGACCTCCGCGAAACTATCGACAGTTTCAACCGAACGGCCTGCGCCCGCGCCGTCCACCGGCAATGACAGGCGCAGGCCGAAACGAAACTACTTGCCGAAGAGGGTGTCGTAGTCTGATTTGAAGGAACGGTAGGCGTTGCCCATCTGCTCTACGGCGTGGCGGAGCGATGACTCGTTGCCGTCATACCACACAATAGGCGGATACCAGTCGACGTCGGTGCGTTTCCGTGCGGGTTTCATGCGCACGTCCTTCACTAAATCTGTCGGCAGACCTTTGTCGACCTTGGTTACAATCAGGCCTTTGGTTTCTTTTCTGATCTCTTTGCTCCGGGAGTCGACCCACTTTCCGGATTTCGTGGAATAGGTCTGCATCTCGCCGAACGTGAATTCATCCTTGTCATCGTCGCGGTCAAGCATCTCGATACGGTAACGGCGCGGAATGCAGTCGGGCGATGAATGACCGTCGAAAGCCATAGCCATATTGATATACAGCGCCATGAGCGGGTCTGACGGATTGACATTCAAGTTGCCGAACGTCATGTTGCCCCCTTCGACCACAAGCCAGTTACGGCCTTCTGCATCGGTCTGGGTACCTGCGACCTTCAGCGGGGCACAGAAGATGTATGTCTCGATATCTGAGCCGACATAACGTTTCTCCGGATCGAACATCAGCACGAGAAATCCCGACGTCTTCTGCCCGTAGGGCGACTCAATCTCTTCCTCACGGCTCAGCTCGGCATAAACCGGAATATCATCGCTCAATCCGCCCGGCTTGCTTGGCCGGATTTGCAGGACACCCTGATATACGCCGGTCTGCACCGGATCGACCTCCTCTTCCTTAACGAACCTGACCTTGATGCGGATGTCGCTGGTAACGCAAATCGGCTGACCCGGTTTTGCATTGACGGCAGGAGAGGTCTCGATATCGGCGAGCGCCCAGTGTTCGGCCGGAGTGGCGGTGAACGTGACAGGATCGCCATATTTTATGCCCGACGACTGCGACACGCTGACCGTACCCTCACCCTCTTTTGCGACTGTGACACTGAAAGTGTGGGCGGTCCAGGTCTTCGGGCCCACTGGCGGCTTGCGCGGGTCAACGGGAATCGGACCCGGGGGTGGTGTTCCGCCAATCGGCGGTTCAATCGGTTCCGGTTCACCCGGAAGATTCTCGAGACTCGGTGTCGAACCGGTGCCGAAAAGCCACTCCACACGGCCAGTGGCGTCCATGAGGCCCTTGTATTCCTTATAGTCGATTTTCACGTCAAGCTTTGCGAATCCGGATTTCTGGAAGATTCCAAAATTCCCCATACTTTCCTTGCCGTATTTGGTCGCCCAGTCGGCAAGCACGATACGCCCATCGGAATCAAGCACTATCGAGCCGTAGCGCTGATGGTCCGAGCCCAGTCCGTATGGGCCGAACCACGGGCCGTGCTGCGACGTGGTGACGCCATTGAGCACCTTGTGGGAATATGTGCGCAACACATTGAATGCCGTGTCAACCATCGACACGGTGTGGTTACGCCCGATGAAGGCGTGGCCGCCGAAGAATGTATTGCCGTTGTCCTGGCGCGACAGTTCCCGGCCCGATACATCGAAATATACGGTCCGGCCATCTTTTTCAAGATAGAAGATGTTGTCGCCCACCTGACCGGGAGAGGTCTCGGTGGTGCGGTAAACCTCCTCCCCCTTGGTGTCGATGAGAATCCAGTCGCGAGAACCGACTTTTTCCTCGACCCAGCAGTAGCCTCCGTGAAAATCGCCGGCGCGATTGTAATTGGCCGGAATCACGATTTTCCCTTTCGCGTCGATAAAGCCCCAGTTATTTGAGGTGCCGTTTTTCATGTAGACGGCGCGGAGACCGTCATTCAGCGGCCTGACAGGATTTACCGTGGCCATTGACGTCATTACCAGCGCGGGGAAAATCTTCTCACCCCTGGGGTTGATAAAGAAATACGACTTCTTGTAGTTTATTGTCTGCTCCACAAGCGCGATACCGTCGTGGAACTGCGAGACAAACGTCCAGTTCGGGTCAAGCTGTTTCACACTGCCGTCAAGATACAGAAGCGAAAACACATCCTTGCCGCCGACCTTTTTGGTATTGTGGATGGCCACGGCAACACCCGAGTCAAAGCGCGGGAAATCGACTGTCGACTGGAGTTTCCACTCAGGGCCGAAGAGACACTCACCGTCAATGGTCCAGAACGAGAACAGGAAATTCTGCTTTACGGTGAACACGCCCTCGTAGACATCCGACACCGTATCGTCATACAGATCCTGAAGCTGCATGTAGCGTGTCTGCGCCGTTACGAACGGATGGTTGTATTTTGTCTCAACGACGGGATAGCTCGCTGCGGCCGAGCGCTGTTGCGATGACTGAGTCTGAGTCTGCGCCTTAAGCGGGGAAGATTTCTGCCCCGACGCATTATCGCTCTTCTTCTCACCGGGCTTGACAGCCTCCTCGACCTTTTCAAGAGTCTTGTTGACCTTATCAAGTCCTTGCGACAGTTTTTTAAGGAACTGTGCCTCGCCCGAAGGTGGCACAGCAACTGCCGACAGTCCCAGCAGCAGGACTGCCGACAGACGTCTTAACGGCTTTCTCATTATTTCTGAGGCATTTGTGAGGCAATACGCTCCAGACGTTTCTTCTGCCTGTCGGTGAGCCTGTCGCTTTTCTCCGCACCGGCAAGCCCCAGGGCGATTATAAAGACAGCATCCCCGTCTTCCTTGCTGAGTTTCTTGAGGAACGCGTTGTACTCATCACGGTTCATGCCCTCGGCTTTGCGCATGAGAATTTCGGCCTGGTCAAGGACGAAGTCGATTTCCTCGGTGCCGAGTTCGTCCTGTTTCGTGAGTTTCTTCAGACCCTCGATATCGAAGGTGTCTGATGCAGGTTCTGCCTCCGCAGCCTGTTCGGTCTGTGCCGTGCCGGTGCCGGTGGCCGTGCTGTCGGTCTTGTTGTCGGAACATCCGGTCATCACCGGACCCATCATGGCAATTACGGCCATGAGTTTCATGAGTTTTTTCATGGGATAAACAGGGTTAAATAAAAAAGAATTGGTTGTCACGTGCCAAAGTTAGCGACAACGAACACCCCGGTCAGTCCCATAGAGGATAAATCAGGTCACATCATGTAAATTCAGATGTAACATATCGTAAAAATATGGTAACTACAGGTACAAAGCACTACTCTCCAGGCGCTTGCATCTGAGCTCTGAAACGTTCGGGCGACATGCCCGCAATCTTTGAAAACACGCGGTGGAACGACTGACGCGAGTTGAATCCCGACCTGTCGGCAATGCAGTCGATCTTGTCAGACGACCCGGCCAGCAGTTCCATGGCATAGCGCACGCGGTAGCCGTTGACGAAATCGAAAAACGTGGTCTTGCGCTCGCTGTTGAAAAACCGGCTTATGTAGGTGCGGTTTGACCCGGTCATGGCCACGATGTCGGCAAGTTTCAGGTTAGGGTTCAAGAACACCCTGTCGACCTCGAACAACTCCCTGACCCTGACGGCCAGAGCCGACTCCTCATCTGGCAGCTCCTGCATTGCGGGAACAGCCTTCAGCTCGCCGATCACTGTCTCGTGGCGGTATATGAAATACGCCAGGAACATCCACATCACCAGCGACCCGAGCATATAACAGCTTTCGATGTCGATGTTGATGTAAAGGCAGTCAAGTATCCACAGCGTAAGAATCATGAAGAAAAAGACCAGTATGATCTTCAGCCAGTTTAGGTTTATGTTCTCTTCGTACGAGAACTGCTGATGCAGCAGAATGTCATAGCGCCGTATGGCGAAAATCGTCCAGACGGCGTAACCGGCGCCATACAGGGCGGCATACGCGGTTTCAAGCAGATAGAAAATGCCGCGCCCTGTCACGATAAAGAGAACCGGCAGCACCACCACCGGCGCCATCTGCGCCACAATCATCCGCGCCGTCACCATGCCCGGGCGGCACAGTTCCATCAGGATAAAAGCGTAGAGCGGAACCGCCACCATGTCGACCGACGTCATTATGGCCCAGATGCGCGGATTGTCATACAGATACTCGTTCAGGAAAAAGAGATCCTTCAGGCATTGAATGGCGATTACCGCCATGAGGGCCATCACGAACCGCGAAAGACGCTCAGAACGTTTCTGCCAGAAAATCCATGTCATCATGCCGTAAAACATGAAACACAGTCCGTAGATAAAGAATATGTAATGGGGCTGTTCCATTGATGAAAGTAAACCTGGTCAAATAATCGGCAAGATACTGTGGTGTTCAGAAACAGTGATTGTGTGTCACACAGGCAAAGGTAATGATTTTCTGCGAACCGCACCCGTTTTCCCCCGTCATAATGTATGCCGCGGGGATAAAAGACACACCGTGATGCCGGGAGGTCGGCATCACGGTGTGGTCCAATCACTTTATTTATCCTATGCAATTATAAGCTGGCGAAGAGGCCGGCGGCGGGATATGTGCCGTCGGCATGGAGTTCGGCGAACTTGGCGACGACGCCGGGGCGGTCGGCGGCGTATGTGACGCCGAACCACTTGGAGTCGGTGTCGAGCACCTTCACGGTGGCCTCGCCCGACTTGATGAGGGTGTCGATGCAGAGGGGGATGAAGAACTCGGCCTTGGGGGTATTAAGATCCTTGTCGAGGAAGTTGCGGAACTCACGCTCGCTGTAATCGAAATAGTCGGGCGTGAAACCCCACAGGTTCATCGACACGGGGGTCTTCGGGTCGAGTTTCTGCACGGTGCCGTTCTCGTCGGTGAAGACGATGTCGTGGTTGTCGTCATAGCTGATGGCGGTGCGCTCCACTACCGACGAGAGCAGGCCCTCTTTTGTCTCGCAGACACCGCGGGCCACCGAACCGTTCTCGGTCATGGTGTTGCCTACGCGGAAACCGACCATGCAGTAGTCGCCCTTGCGGTCGCGCGGTCGCGAAAGCTCGCGGGCTATGACCTCGAAGGCGTCGCGGCCATAGAAGTCGTCGGCGTTGATTACGGCAAACGGCTCGGCGATCACCTCCTTGCCCATGAGCACGGCGTGGTTGGTGCCCCAGGGTTTGGTGCGGTCGGCCGGGCAGGTGTACCCCTCGGGGAGTTTGTCGGTTGACTGGAAAACGACCTCCACGGGGATGTGACCCTCGTATTTAGAGAGCACCTTGTCGCGGAAATCCTGCTCGAAATCTTTGCGGATCACGAACACCACCTTGCCGAAACCGGCGCGGATGGCATCGTATATCGAATAGTCCATGATGGTCTCGCCGTTGGGGCCCAGCGAATCGAGCTGCTTGAGGCCGCCGTAGCGGCTGCCCATGCCTGCGGCAAGAACGAATAATGTTGGTTTCATGTTGTCAGTAATATTTTAGAATGTGAATTTGCCGTGTGAATCCATGCAAACATTGTGCAAATTTAGGCAAATCAGCCGAATCTGAAAATTATGGTCTGATGATATTCTTCGCCGGGGCGCAGAACGGCCGTGGGGAACTGGGGGCGGTTGGGCGCGTCGGGGAAGTTCTGGCACTCGATGGCCACGCCGTCATAATCGTCATAACTGCGGCCGGCCTTGTTTGCGGGCGACCCGGCGAGCCAGTTGCCGGTATAGACCTGCACGCCGGGCTGGGTGGTGGCCACGGTGAGAGTGCGGCCCGAGACGGGGTCTGTCAGGCGCGCGACATCGCGCAACGTGCCGTCGGCGCCGTCGATGACGAAACAGTTGTCGTACCCCTTGCCGTAGTTCAGCGCGGGGAAGTCGGCCTTGATGTCACGCCCCAGGGGTTTTGGCACGGTGAAATCCATCGGCGTGCCGGCCACGGGGGCAAGTTCGCCCAGGGGGATGAGCGTATCGTCGGTGGGCAGATAGCGCGAGGCTCCGAGCCACAGCTCATGCGCGAGCACCGAGCCTGAATCATGCCCGCCCAGATTGAAATAGGCGTGGTTGGTAAGGTTGACAACCGTCTCGGCGTCGGTGACGGCGCGCAGGTCAAGCGAAAGCTCGTTGGCATCGTTCCAGCTGTAGGTGGCCGTGGCCTTCAGCTGCCCGGGATAGCCCTCTTCACCGTCGGCCGAGGTATATGAGAGCACTACGGTGTCGACATCGGCTTTCTCGACTGTCCAGATACGGTTCTGGAATCCGGTTGGGCCGCCGTGCAGGGCATTCGGCCCGTTGTTTATGGCAAGCTGATATTCGCGGCCGCCGACGGTGAAACGCCCCCTGGCGATACGGTTGGCGTAGCGGCCGGGGATTTTCCCGGCACAGGGGCCGTCGGCCATATAATCGGCCGGATCGGCATATCCGAGCACCACATCAGCCATGCGCCCCTCGCGGTCGGGCACGTTCACCGACACGATTCCGGCCCCGAGGGTCGAAAGTGTCACCGACGCGCCCGACGCGTTGACGATGGTGAGCAACGTGATGTCGCCTTTCTTTGTCTGTGTGATCATTTGATGTTCCTTACATGTTTCTCCCATTCCCAGGCGGCGCGGAGGGTCTCGTCGAGCGTACGCTCGGCTTTCCAGCCAAGCACCTCGTTGGCCACCGACGTGTCGGCCCATACAGCGGGCACGTCGCCCGGTCGGCGTCCGGTAATCTTATACGGGAGTTTGAGGTCGTTCACGCGCTCGAAAGTGGTGATGAGCTCGAGCACCGACACCGGATTGCCTGTACCGACGTTGAATATCTCGTAACGGGCGTCCATGCGGCCCGAGGTCATGCGGTCTACAGCGGCCACGTGTGCTTTCGCCAGGTCGACGATGTCGATATAGTCGCGCAAGCAGGTGCCGTCGGGGGTGTCATAATCATCGCCGAACACGCTCAGGCACTCGCGGATGCCGGCGGCGGTCTGCGTGATGAAGGGCACCAGATTGTTGGGCACGCCGCGCGGCAGCTCGCCGATCAGCGCCGACGGATGGGCGCCGATGGGATTGAAATAGCGCAGGGCGATGCCGTACATCCCCTCGTAGGCGCGGCAGCAGTCACGCAGTATGTCCTCGGCAATCTGCTTGGTGTTGCCGTAGGGCGAGGTGGCCGGCTGGCGCGGAGTCTGCTCGGTGACGGGCAGGTGCTCGGCCTCGCCATATACCGTGGCCGACGACGAGAACAGGATGTTGGGACGGTTGAACTCCTTCATCATCTCCACGATGTTCATGAAAGAGACAAGGTTGTTCTGATAATATTTCAGCGGCTCGGCCATCGACTCGCCTACAGCCTTATAGGCGGCGAAATGGATAACGGTGTCGAAGGGGTATTTCTCGAACACACGGCGCAGGGCGTTCTTGTCGCAGGTGTCGACAATCTCGAACGCCACGTCGCGACCGGTGATGCGGCGCACACCCTCCACGGCCTCCTTCTCTGAGTTCGAGAGGTTGTCGATGATCACCACGTCATAACCGGCGTTGATGAGTTCGACTGCGGTGTGGGTGCCGATATATCCGGCACCGCCGGATACAAGCACTGTCTTGCGGCTATCCATGGTCACGCCTCCTTGTCGGCCACCTTGCGGGCGCCGTCGCTGATGATTACAGGATAGACCTTAGGCTCATGGCCGTATTTCTCGGCGAAACGCTTTTTGGCTGTCTCGATGAACTTGTCGGCGAGTTCGTTCTTCACCAGGTTGATGGTGCAGCCGCCGAAACCGCCGCCCATGATGCGCGAGCCGGTGACGCCGCACTCTTTGGCGATGTCGTTGAGGAAGTCGAGTTCCTCGCAGCTCACCTCATAGTCTTTCGAGAGGCCATGGTGCGTCTCGTACATCTTGCGGCCCACGGTCTCGTAGTCGCCGGCGTTGAGGGCGTCGCAGACGGCGAGCACGCGGTCTTTCTCCTCGATGACGAATTTGGCGCGGAAGTAATCCTCGGCGGTGATGTCGGTCTTTACAGCGTCAAGCATCTCCATGGTGGCGTCGCGCAGGGTCTCCAGACCGAGACGTTTTGCCACGCGCTCGCACGACTGGCGGCGCTTGTTGTAGGGGGAGTCGGCCAGCTCATGTTTCACTACCGAGTCAAGGAGCACCAGCTCATAGCCTTCGGGCTTGAAGGGATAGTATTCAAACTCCATCGAGCGGCAGTCGAGGCGCATCAGCTTGCCCTCCTGTCCCATCACGGATGCGAACTGGTCCATGATGCCGCAGTTCACGCCGCAGTAGTTGTGCTCGGTAGACTGACCTATGCGTGCCAGCTCGAACTTGTCGATAGAGTTGTCGTTGAACATGTCGTTCAGGGCGAAAGCGAAACAGCTCTCGAGGGCGGCCGACGAGCTCAGGCCGGCGCCCAGAGGCACGTTGCCGGCGAAGACAGCGTCAAAACCCTTGACAGTGCCGCCGCGCTTGATGATCTCGCGGCACACACCGAATATATAGCGTGCCCATGACTGGGCGGGAGCGTCCTCCTCGTTGAGGCCGAATTCGGCGTAGTCGTCGATGTCGATCGAGTAGACGCGCACCTTGTCGGTATCGTTGGCGGCGATGGCGGCCATGATCACTTTGTCGATGGCACCGGGGAATACGAAACCGCCGTTATAGTCGGTATGCTCGCCGATAAGGTTGATACGTCCGGCCGAGGCATAGAAAGCCGGCTCGGTTGAGAAACGCTTTTTGAACTCTTGCAGGATTTTATCTTTCATCGTATTGTGTATGTTGGTAAGATCGGATTTGGCAGGCAGGCAAGCACCCTGAGGGCGCATACACCTGCCGCACCTCAAAATTACATTAAAAAACCAAGAGTCTGCCTACGTTTTAAGGTCATTTTTCGGTCAAAATCGGTCATTGAATGATTTTGCACCCATTTTTGACCGATTTTACCCCGTCGGGGATGACGGAAATCACCTGAAAACGTAAACAGACTCTCTCGGGCAATCTGATTACCTTGATTACCTTGGAAACACAGTAAATTGAAAAAGGTCGTTTTTCAGAACGGTCATTTCACCTTGATGACCGCGGTGGCGGGTTTCACACCGGGGGCGGATGCGGTGAACACGAGGTCGCCCGGCATGTCGCCGCTCCTCACGATAGCCGTCGCGGCTCCGCTGAACAGATTCATCTCGGCATTCTGGAAAGGGAGCACGCAGGTGGGATCGCCGTTGGCCGTAGCCTCGAACGAACCGGCGCCCTTCACGGCGAATTTCACCCGGCGGCTGTCGGTGGGCACTATGTTGCCGTCGCGATCGGCCACCTGCACGGTGATGTATGCCAGGTCATCGCCGTCGGCGGCTATGGCGTCACGGTTGGCGGAAAGCACCAGATGGTGAGGCTTGCCGGCGGTGCGCACGGTCTTCTCTGCGGCCTTATTGCCGTCGGCGTCGTAAGCCACGACCTTCACTTCACCCGGTTCGTAAACGGTCTCGTTCCACATCAGGCGGTAGCGTGTCTGCAGGGTCGAGTCATTTTTCTCGCGCATACCCTGGCTGCGGCCGTTGATGAACAGCTCGGCTTTCGGATACGAGGTATATACGAATACAGGTATCACCTCACCTTCGCGCCCTTTCCAGTTCCAGTGCGGCAGCACATGGAGAGTGGGCTCGGCGGTATTCCACTGCGAACGGTAGAGATAGTAACGGTCTTTGGGAAGCGACGCCAGGTCGACGATGCCGAACACCGAACTGTGGCTGGGCCACGCATCGGTGTCGTAGGGCGACGGCTCGCCGAGGTA
>CALJBF010000105.1 GCA_938027385.1 uncultured Porphyromonadaceae bacterium
GAGCACAAGGTCACCGTGAATCTCATCGGATATGACCACCATGTTGTATTTGCGCGCTATGTGGCCCACACAGGCCAATGTCTCGCGGTCCCACTGCAGACCTATTGGGTTGTGGGGGTTGCAGAGTATCATCATGCGCGGACGCTCGAGCGAAACGATGCGTTCAAGTTCGTCGAGGTCCATTGAATATGTCATCGTGGCGCGGTCGAATTTCAGGGGCGCGGCCACCAGGCGGCGTCCGTTACCCTCGATAAGACGGCGGAACGGATGGTACACCGGGGGCTGGATCAGCACGCCGTCACCCTTTTGGGTAAAGAAGTTGAGCGCAAAACCGATACCTTTTACCACGCCGGGCACGAAAGTCATCTCCTCGCGGCTCACCTGCCAGTTGTGGCGGCGGTCAAGCCACGAAATAATTGATTTCCAGTAACCTGATGAGGGAAGCGAGTAGCCGTAGATCGGATGTGAGATGCGCCGTTGCAGCGCCTCGGTGATCTCGGGGCATACACGGAAGTCCATGTCGGCGATCCATAGGGCTGTCAGGTCATCTTTTCCGAAGAGGGTCTTCAGATCCTCGAGTTTCGTGCAACCGGTGCCGTGACGGTCGATCACGCTGTCGAAATCATAGAGGTTCCGGGCCTCGCGGGTGGCACACCCGCAGGTCTCCGTCATTTCGGCCACTGCCGGGAAATCAGCTGCTTGCTTCATGATAGATCAGGTTAGAGATGTCTGGAAAACAGTTCCGGTAACGGCGTCACAAAACTCGGTTTCTGTCTGAAATGTAGGGACATCGCTTTGCGATGTGCGGTTGATTACCAACAAGATAACCTAACATGCCAAAGGCATCTCCCTACAGCTTGAGGAGTTCAGCAACACCCTTTGGCAAATTTAGCTCTTTTTCCCGAAATACCCAACATAAAACGCCGCCCCCTCCCCTAAATCATGGTCTATTAGAAAATATCGGAATGAGTGCCCGTTGTCAGGAGCAGTAAAGTGAGTTCACAGTCATTCTGTTCCCAAATAAGTAGCCAGTCCGGTTCTATGTGGCATTCCCAGGCTCCCACATATTTCCCCACAAGCTTATGCGGTCTGTATTTTTCGGGTAATGATCCCGTCTCAGTCAGTATGCTATTGCCTGACGTAATTTTTCTAAGTCCAGACCACGTTTATAGCATCTTTTAAGAGCTTTTTTAAACTGGTTTGAATATGACAGTTTATAGTTCATATTCCAAGAATACGGTTAAACATGTCGTCCACACTGTCACAATGAGTTATGCGGCCTGCACGCATATCGTCCATAGCCTGATCCAATCCTGATTTATGTTTCTTTTTTTCCGGTTTTGCAATTGAAACTCCGTCAATGGCGTTCAATATTTTTTTGAGATGCGGTAAAATCGCCTTGTCTTCAATGTTTATGGTGAGTTGTGTCATAGCGTTATGTTTTTCTGATGATTATACAAAGATATAACAAAAATCTCTGTCATACATACTTATGCCATGAAAATAAATTTCAACCGGTTACTTAATAGAAAGCAGGGTTGTTTTTAACCGGTTTCCCGGCGACATTATTCCGAGGGGTGGAGCCAGCGGGCGATGACGGCGGGGAAATGGGCGCGTTCGAGGGCATGGACTTTGGTTTCGACGTCGGCCGGGGTATCGGTGGGGGCAACCGGGGTGCTGGCCTGGAAGATGATGTTACCCCCGTCACAATGGTCGCTTACGAGGTGTACGGTTATGCCCGTTTCGGTCTCGCCTGCGGCGACGACCGCCTCATGCACATGACGGCCATACATCCCCTTGCCCCCGAATCTGGGCAACAGCGATGGGTGGATGTTGATCATGCGGCCGCTGAACCGGGCCGTCATGAACGGGGGCACCATGAGCAGGAATCCGGCCAGCACGATGGCGTCAACCGCCCGACTCTCAAGCAGGGCGGTCATCGAGGCCTCGTCGTTGAACATCTCGCGGGTGACGATGCTTACAGGCACACCCAGGGCACGGGCTTTGTCTATCACAGCAGCACCCGGGCGGTTGCACACCACAAGCACCACTTCGGTACCATGCGACGGGGCACCGGCGCCGGTATTGAAGTACCTGATTATGTTCTCGGCGTTTGACCCGTTGCCCGAGGCGAACACCGCTATCCGTTTCATGCTGGCATCAGATTTCATGCCCCGAAGTTAGCCATACTTCCCCGAATATGCAACAGGATTCAGTGTCGCGACGGGCGCGCATGTTTTTTTCTTGCACTTGTGGCGCCAATATGCTAAATTTGTATGTGAAACCACAGACTATAGATATGACAACGTGATGGAATGGCTGACAATATCGACATCCACAGAACTCGTGCGCGTGGCGACCGAGGAGATTCTCTATGTCGTGGCCGACGGAAATTACTCAGACCTGGTGATGACTGACGGAACTGTGCATAAGATGACCTTCCAGATTCACTATTTCGAGGAGTATTTCGGACGGCTTGAAAACAATCCGTTCAGCCGTGTCAACCGTAGTCTGATAGTGAACCGGCAGTATGTCAGGGTGATAAACCTCACCGAGCGGCTGCTTAAGTTCGGGGGGCCGAATGTGTCGGCCACTCACCGCCCTCTGCGCGTGGGACGCGACTCGCTCAAGAAACTCAAAGATGAAATGACCGACTATGATAACCGACACTGACCCCATAGACCTTACCAACGACCGCGCGCTCAAGAATGACGACCGCAAGACAGATGTGCCGGTCATTTCGATAGAACGCACGACCGACGAGGCGGCTCCGTCGCGGCAGACTGTCATTGTCGATGACCGTCGTACGCATCTCCGGCGCCGCGGGTGGCTCTTGGCCGCCGCCGCTCTGGCGGTAATTGCTGTTGTTGCGGCAGTGTGGTACGTCATGGCATCGTCCAGTGTGCTTGACATGCCGGTGTCGGTTTCTGATAATGAGAATATCATGCGGCTTGCCGAGCCGGTGTCACCGGTGGCCAAGGCACCCGCCATGGTCTCGGACTCGGTTTTCGGGGTGGCGTTCGATATGTACCGGCTCGACGGTCTGGCGGCATCGCTTGAAAACCGTATGCCCGACCCTGAGGATTCCACACTTATGTTCTTCTGCCGCTCGGCCGACTACCGAAATCCCGGCTACAGCTCTGTGGCGCCCGTGATAATGGGGTCGATGGTGGCGGGGGGACGCACCGTCAATCTTGATCCTCGCGAGACACGGAACCGCCCCGGATATATGGCTATCTCGCCTGCGGGGCGTCCGGTGATCGGCGTCTCGCTTTCTGACAAGGTTATGGAACATGTCGTCGAAACGGGTGGCTCGTTCTTCCGTCAGGGGGTGCTGCTCAGCGCCGGCAGATTGCCGCGCGAGTTCAACCTGCACGGCAAGGTCGAACGAGCCGCCATAGGGCGCCTGGCTGACGGCTCGCTGCACTACATCCTTACGCGCCACCGCGAAACGATGTATGACTTTGCCGACGCCCTGCGCGAATACGGGTTTGTCGACGCCCTCTACATCACCGGCGGCAACGCCTACGACTATCACCGCGACGCCGAGGGGCGCCCTGTGGTTTCCGACGCCCTACGGGCCAAATACGAGAAATACACCATCGACACCCTTGCGGCTCCGCTCCTTGTATTCCGCACCCCTGACTGACCGTACTCTTTGCGGATTCGTACATCATTCGGGGTGGTTCATACATGCGTCGGCGTGATTTTTGGAGACGGCTGTTTACATTGTCTACATTTGTGATATAAAAATCATAAACACTCATCACTACAGTTATGGAAGACAACCAGAACAGCGTCCCTGCCTCCTCCGGGACTACACCACAACCCGGTATGAATCATGAGATGAATCCGCAACCAGGTTTCAACTCAGCTCTACCACCGTATCTCACCCCGCGTCCTCCGCGTTTCAGCCGTCCGGGTGAGAAACTGCTCATGATCGGCGTAATGAGCATAGTGCTTATGATAGGAGCGCTCTGTGTGCTCGGGCTGACCGACTCGCGGAAATCGACTGCCGAAAACGCATTCCGGGAAATCAGCGGCTCCGGAAATTATGACCGTCATTCACGCGAAGAAGTGTGGAGCGAGAGCCTCGGCGACACGGATGAAACGAGTCCGGCCGAAGGGTGGGGCGGTCCGGTGTCAGTCACCGGCCCGTTTGTCTGCGCCAACGACACCACAGGCCGCTGTGTGCTGCCGGCGCTGTTTGACTGCGACATAAAGGTAAAGACACATACCCTGCACCGTGGTCCGTATGAATATGAGCTTTTCGAGAGTCCGGTGGAGATGTCGGGAACCTTTGACGGCGCCGCCCTCCGCGCCTTGGGGCGCGATGCCGAGGTACGGGTCAACCTTGACATACATGCAGTGACGCAGCTCGGCAAGCTTACCGTTGATGACCGTGACATCGACTGGCAGTTTGACACCCGTGGCCTCTATGCCGTCCTCGATACAGCCATGTTGGCCGACTCTGTGAAGTTCGCCACCACTTTCGCCCTGCGCGGGTCGCAGTCGGTCAGCGTGGCCCGCATGGGCGCCGGAAGCCACATTACCATCGGCGGCGATGCCTCGAACCCTTCATTCGGCACAATGTGGATGCCGGTTGACCGCAAACTCACCGATTCTACCTTCAGTGCCATGTGGCAGGGGCCGATAGCTCTTGACGCCACGCAGATTTCAGAACTCGACAATCTTGACCGTGCCACGGTAAGTTTCCTTGTGGGCGTAGACAACTACCAGAAGGTGGAACGGATGCTTAAGTATGCCATCCTCATCATTGTGCTCACGTTCCTGGGAATCTGGGTAATCGAGGTGGTGTGCCGTAACCCGATACCGCTGCTGAACTATTTCCTTATCGGCGCGGCGCTGGTGGTATGCTACGCACTGTTGCTGTCGATTTCGGAATACACCGGTTTCGGTGTGGCCTACCTGATTTCCACCGCCATGACTGTAACACTGATCACGGCCTACATGTGGCTGATGCTTTCGTCGCGCCGCGTGGCCTGGGTTACGGCAATGTTCCTGGCACTGCTCTATGGCGTATGCTACATAATGCTCTGCGCCGAGACCTACGCCCTGCTCATGGGCACCGTCCTCCTCTTTGTGGCCGTGGCCGGAGCCATGTACGGCACCCTACGCCTGCGCCATGCCAACGCCGACTGACCATGATACGCCGCAAAAAGATACCGGAGCAGACCTCACCATCTGCCGTTGACCGGCAAGTTTAGCCGCATTTCAAAGCACACTGTGATAAAAATCTCCGTTCTGGATTTTTATCACAGTGTTTTTTGTTATACATTTATCTATTGTAACTGAAATCCAACGTGATGGAATCTGCATAGTTACAGGGTGATGTCGCAACCGTAGATTTCGCCGTAGTCGGTTTCGATGTCGAGGGTATAGGTGCCCGGGAGCAGGGTGGGAAATTCGGCCGATGGACTGGTGGCAGTCAGTGTACCGTGCCATTCCACACGGGTGCTGTTTGAGATAGTGTAGTCAAGGTATTCCATGCCGTCGGGAAAGTCAACCTCGATGTAGCCGTTGCTTACCCGGCAGTCAAGGCCGGCATACAGGGTGCCGGGAGCATTGGGACGCCAGGATCCCCTTTTGGGTTTGAGCACCACAGGCTTTTTGGGGATGGAGAGGCGCGTGGCGTCGTCGCATCCGGCAAACGCCATTGCTGTCAGCGCACAGGCAAGTGCGATAATGATATGGCGGAAGATCTTCATCGGTCGTTTCATAATGTGATATGAGGTTGTCCTGTCGGTTCTCACAGGAAGGAGAAATAACGGCGCTGCCGGTCAGCGGGGAGAGTCCGTATCTTGTCTTTCAGGCGGTATTTGCGGTTGTAGACGGCGATGGCTTTCTCCTCTTTGAGGAACACCTGTATCGCGGCGCTCGAGAAGTTGTGTATCGAGAACAGGAACAGCCTGTAGTCGGCGTCCTTCAGTCCGGGCAGATCGCGCCGGAAATCGGAGTAGACATTGTCGTAGAGCAGGTCGGCCTCGGCGCCCATTTCGTCGAGTGTTTTGTCATCGACCGACAGTTTCTCGATCAGAGAATCGAAATACTCATTCAGGCGTCGGCTGCGGATACGGGGCGACGGTGTGTTTATGCCGATGTTGCACACCTCCTCAAGCAACGAGTATTTCGAGGTCATCAGCTTGCGGTACGAGGCGGTGGAACGGTCGTGGGCGGTCTTCACCTTGGCAAGTGTGAACTGAAGATTGTCAGCCAGCCTGAGTATCTCATCTGTCTTGCGGCGCTGGCGTGCAATCATTTCTGATGCAATGGCAACGATAATCAGAAGTGCCAGAGCGGCAAAGAGTATGATCATGGCGGTCTGCAGACGCGAGTTGCGCAGCTGTATCCTGGCCCGGCGATAGTGGCGCGCCAGGTCATCGGCCGCCACCGACTGCATGTTGCGGCTTGTCTTTTCCATGAACACGGCTGTGGCCAGGCTGTCGTAACGTTCGGCGGCGCTGATGGCCTTTTTCCACTCCTTTCCCTGCATGCGGTAGCGGTAATCGAAATAGCTTGCGAGCACCGGGTCTGCCTCGTTGACGGCCCGGGCAGTGCGCAGAGCCTCGTCGGTGCGCCCCGCGCCCAGATACGAGAGCGCCAGATAGAGTGAGTCGTCGGGCGTGGCATTGTCGAGAGCACAGAGGGCGGCGTATGCCTCGCGTGCCTCATCGAAACTGTCGCGGCTGAAGTGTGTCAGGGCCTTGAGCCGCATCGCCTCGGCAAGCAGGTTACCGTCGCCGATGGCCAGTGCGGTGTCGGCAGTCTCGGACGCCAGCTGCAGGGCCTCGTCATATTCGGCGGCGCTGCATAGGGCCGATGCCAGGTCAAGCGCGGCGTAACGCAGGTAGGGCTGTCGGCCGCTTTTCGTGAAAGCGTCATGTTCGCGGCGTGCATACAGCAGCTGGTCAGCCGGGTTGTATGCCTCGCCGTATATGTCGGCGATGCCGCGGTAGGCCAGGCCGGCCCAGAAAGGCTCGTCAAGTTCCTCGGCGGTCGAGGCCGCCCGGAAAAACATCACTATCGCCGCCGGGTAATTCCCTTTAAGGTATTTCGCACGTCCGTGGTAATAGTCGGCCCGCATGGCCCTGGGACGGTCTCCCTTTACGATGAAACGGCGTGCCGCGGCCTCGATGAGCGAGTCAGGTGGCAGCGGCATGTGGTTCTTGTCGAGCGCCTGGGCCATAAGCATGTCGTAGAGCGCCCGGTCATCACCGCTACCGACCGAGGCCGGGTCAATGGTCTGCAACAGCATCAGCGCCGAATCCTCATGCTCGTCGATAAGAGCCTCGGCTCGTTCGAGCGTGTCGTGCGCGGCACTGTGCCCGCACGACACGGCAGTCACAGCCATTAGAACGGCAATGACAATCGCCCTTGCGGCAGTCAGCAAAGCTTTCGGGAATGATGGCCTATATATTTTTTTCATGGACTTGCAGGTAATGTGAGTCATATTCATCTGCAAAGAAACAAAAAATCCGTCAAACCGCCCCCATTCCCCCCGTCTTTTTTCGTCATCCCCGCCTCCTTAGGTTATAACCCACAGGAATACAATATATCTGAACCGCAAACCTGTTGCCGGCGCACTCGACAGTCAATCGAAAGGAAAATTCAAAATTCTCTAATTCATTAACCGAATTTTTCAAACACTTTTTCAAATATTGCATTTGCCGTTTTATACATAATGGAGTGCTGTATTGGATAAAAAAGCCATATTTTATTCAATACAATAGTTTAATTGAACAAAATTCGCTATTGTTCATACACATCATATCATACCAATCACTATTCCAACTAATGTATTGTATGTGGTATTTCTCTGAAACATTCACGTTATTTATTGGCTGTTTCAGGGGAGATGCCGTTTTCGACAATGATACGTTCCACATCTTTTTTGAGTTGGGGTATATGGCGTATTACCAGTCCCCACAGAAATTCGGGTTTTACGGAATCGTATCCATGGATTATGCGGTTACGGGTATCAATAATTGCCTTTGCGTTTGGAAGAGGAAAATCACGTTGTATCTTCAGTATACGGTTTATGGCCTCGCCCATTATTTCCGTTTTACGTTCAACGGCACTTCGACGCAGATAGTCGTTTTCAAAAACCTCATAACGCATAGGGTAATCAACAAAAAAACTTTCCACTTCATCGATGGCACGTTTGATGTCGAAAAGGTATACGGCGATGTAATTATCCATAAATCAACTGTTTTTTCTTGTCAACCAAGGCTTTGAATATCGGATTGAGATTATTGCCGTATTCCACAAGATCTACTTTTCTCTTTAATAATTTCTCTAAAGAATCTTTCAGATCAAAGTAATTACCCACATAATCAAACTGATCAAGGTCGACCGGTTCAAAGTCAACAAGCAGGTCCACATCGCTCCGGTCGTTGAATCTATCGGTAAGGATAGAGCCAAAGACTGAAAGAGTCTTCACCTTATGTTTGCGGCACAAGTCAAGTATGTGTTGCAAATTCAATTCAATCAGTTTCATATGGCAAATGTAATTATTATTTCTGATAATGAAACGCCTGCGTATGAAAAAACGTTGAAATATGGCGGCATTAAACCTCGGAGGAGTACGATGTGGCTTATGGGTGCATGGCGGTTTTTCGGGGGTGGATAAACGAAAACGGGGATGGGCGCGTTATCT
Source organism: uncultured Porphyromonadaceae bacterium (assembly GCA_938027385.1). Lineage (GTDB taxonomy): Bacteria > Bacteroidota > Bacteroidia > Bacteroidales > Muribaculaceae > UBA7173. The sequence continues at coordinate 8,678 of CALJBF010000105.1, forward strand.
GATTCAGGTAACCTGTGTTTTATTGCAGGTGATGCTGAATTATGGATAACATAGAAAATGAAACCTCCAAGGCCGGAAAACCTGCTGAATGCGGGCGCCCCGGGGCTATGCCGCTTTCCGGCGGGGGGAAACCGCAGTCACGTCTGCAGCGGCTGACGCTGGCCGGCCTGCTTGTCACCGTGGGTATTGTCTTCGGCGACATCGGCACATCGCCCCTGTATGTGATGAAGGCCATAACGGGGGTGAATCCTGATTTTGACGCCGACTATATAATCGGGGCGGTTTCGTGCGTAATCTGGACGCTGACGCTGCAGACCACCGTGAAATATGTCTTGCTGGCCCTGCGCGCCGACAATCACGGCGAGGGGGGCATTCTGGCGCTGTTCGCGCTGTTGCGGCGGTTGCCGCGCCGGTGGCTCTATATCGTGGCCGCCGTGGGTGCCGCGGCACTTGTGGCCGACGGCATGATTACCCCGGCAATTACCGTGACATCGGCCATAGAGGGATTGGGCACGATACTGCCCGATGTGCCGGTCGTAACCATTGTTGTGGTGATAATCACCCTGATTTTCGTGATGCAGCAGGCCGGCACCGGGCGCATTGGGCGCCTGTTCGGGCCGTTCATGCTGGTGTGGTTCACCACCCTGGGGGTTCTCGGCACAGTGGCCATGGTGCAGTGTCCCGGTGTACTGAAGGCCTTCAATCCCTGGTATGCTGTCAGACTGCTGGTGTCGTCGCCCGAATGGTTCCTGATACTGGGCGCGGTATTTCTCTGTACCACAGGCGCCGAGGCGCTCTATTCCGACCTCGGGCATTGCGGGCGCCGCAACATAACCGTGGCATGGGGATTCGTGAAAACAATGCTGATACTGAATTATCTGGGCCAGGGCGCATGGCTCATTACCACCGGTGGCGCCGGTGCGGCCGGCGTGAATCCGTTCTATGCCATCATGCCCCACTGGATGCTGATTCCGGGCGTGATACTTGCCACCGGTGCGGCTGTCATAGCCAGCCAGGCTTTGCTCAGCGGGTCGTTCACCATCTTCTCAGAGGCGGTGAACCTCGATTTCTGGCCCGCGCTGAAGAAGAAGTATCCGTCGACCGAGAAGGGGCAGCTCTACATCCCTGCCGTGAACTGGGCGTTGCTGGCCGGTTGCCTCATGACGGTGTTCATTTTCCGCGACTCGGCGCACATGGAGGCGGCCTACGGCCTTGCCATCACCGTGACCATGCTCATGACCACGCTGTTGCTCACGTTCTGGCTTTCGAGCCGCGGTGTGGCACGCGTATGGTGCGTGACATTCTGTGCGTTTTTCCTTGCGCTCGAAGGACTGTTTTTCGTGGCCAACCTCAGCAAGTTCACCCACGGCGGCTGGTACAGCGTGCTCGTGGCCGGAGTGGTGGCGGTTGTGATGATAGTGTGGAGGCAGTCCACGCGTCTGCGCGCATCGTATATCGAATATATCTCCCTGCGCGAAAGCGTGCCGCTGATCATGGATATAAGCCGCGACAGGGAAATCCCGAAATATGCCTCCAATCTCGTGTTTCTGAGCCGTTCGATGAAGAAAGACCTCATAGAGTCGAAACTGCTTTATTCAATCATCATCAAACAGCCCAAGCGGGCCGACCATTACTGGCTGATACATGTCGATTATGTGGATGAACCAGAAACACTTGAGTACACGGTCGATACCATAGAGCCCGGCTCGATATTTCTGGTGACGATGCATCTGGGGTTCCGTGTGCAGCCGCGGCTGAGCGTGTATCTGCGCGAGGTGGTCGAGGATCTGGTGGCGCGAGGCGAGCTGGACCTCACAAGTTCATACCCCTCGTTGCGGCGCGCCGGGATTCCTGGCGACTTCCGGTTCATCATCCTGCACCGCATCTTCTCGCCCTCAAGTAACTGTCGCCGCCGCGAGTCATTTTTGCTGCGCATGCACGCTTTCCTGAAACGTCTCGGAGTCTCGGACCAGTCGGCTCTGGGACTCGATACCAGCATCGTCACCCTCGAGACCGTTCCGCTGATTCTGAACACCACGCCCGGTCGCCGCATCGAGCCATGCGGATAAGCCGCCACGGAGCAACCGTTGTAGAGTAACAGACAAGAGGGATCCATCCGATGGCGGATGACCCCCTCTTGTCTGTGAAATCAGTGATTGAGGTGTTTCGGTCGCCGGCGGTTATTCCACCGGGGCGAACTGGTCTTTGCCGACCCCGCAGATGGGGCATACCCAGTCATCGGGGAGGTCTTCAAAGGCTGTGCCCGGTTCAATACCGTTCTCGGGGTCGCCTACGGCCGGATCATATACCCAGTCGCAGACTTCGCATACATATTTCTTGTCCATATTCGGTAGGTTTATGATGAGATGATAAACATTTACAGTCTGTTTCTGAAACGCCGTTCTGTCAGGTTTTGTTCAGTCATGCAGGGCCGTGGCTGAATGGCGGGTCTTCCAGTTGAGCCACCATGCCTTGCATGCGGCGAAGAGGAAGGGCACGGCACCGAAGATAATGAACACCACGTCGCCCGGCATGCGCAGCCATCCGATGGTGCTCATGGTGCTTTCGGTGACAAAGGCGTTCGAGCGGGCGTGCCAGTAGCCGTTGTGCACCACATCCCAGAGCTGGATGAATCCGGCGGGGAGCAGACTGAACACAATCATCATCGTCAGTCCGATGTTCAGGCCCCAGAACGAGCATTTGATCCAGGGTTTTATCTGCGTCCACTGGGCGTCGGTCATGTTCTTGCGGATGGCATACACGCAGAGGCCAAGCGACATGAATCCGAATACCCCGAACAGTGCGGCGTGCCCGTGGTTGGGGGTGAGGTAGGTGCCGATCTCGAAGTAGCTCACTACCGGCATGTTTATCAGGAATCCGAACACGCCTGCGCCGATGAAATTCCAGAAACCCACGGCCATGAAGAAGTTGAACACCCATCTGTGGCCGTCGGCCACATCCTTGGCACCTCCGGTGCGCGATATGCGGTAGAAACGCCACCCTTCCAGGCAAAGCAGTACGAGCGGAACCACTTCAAGGGCCGAGAAACATGACGACACCGCTACGTTGAATGTGCTCTGGCCTTCGAAATACCAGTGGTGTCCGGTGCCGATGATGCCGCCGGCGAAGGTCAGTATCGCCTCGAGGATTATGATCTTTATGGCCCTCTGACGGCTCACGATACCCATCTCCACGAATACCATGGCCACCATGGTGGTGGCGAAGGCCTCGAAGAATCCTTCTACCCAGAGGTGTATCATCCAGAAACGCCAGGTGTCGACAACGGTGTAGTTGGTCATGTTGTCGAAGAAGATGGCGGGGATGTAGAATACCGGCACGCAGATGGCGAATATCAGGAAGAGCCATGCCAGGAACCGTTTCCCGGGCACTTTGAGCGCCGGCATGGTGTTGCGTATCAGCACGAATGCCCATACCAGGAATCCGGCGATCATGAGCAGCTGGAACGCGCGGCCCATCTCGACATACTCCCACCCCTGGCTGCCCAGCCAGAAAGAGCCGTCGCCGTTGCCCCACCATCCGGTCAGCCCCGCCCATTCAGCCAGCAG
>CALJBF010000106.1 GCA_938027385.1 uncultured Porphyromonadaceae bacterium
CATGACACCCGCACACACCAATTTTATTATAAGACACACAGATATTATGAAACACACATTGAAAAAGATGCCGCACGCGCATCTGCTCACCGCAATCGGCCTCGTTCTTACCGGCTGCGGGCTGCTGATAGCCGGATTCGTCATTCAGCCGCCGGGCGAGATACACAACTCCGTGCTCGTGGCCTTCGGCGAGACCTCAACATTCGCCGGGGCGCTGTTCGGAATAAACTACCGCTATGCCTACGGCGCCGGCAAAGAAACAGACTCAGCGAAACCTATCTCCAACTCCGCAAACTGACATCATGAGGACTATAAACGAAATAATCGTACACTGCTCGGCCACACCCGAGGGGAAGAACGTGACAGCCGCCGACATCCGCCGCTGGCACACCGTCGGTAACGGATGGAGCGACATCGGCTATCACTTCGTGGTGAGAATTGACGGCACGGTCGAACCGGGGCGCCCCCTCGCACAGCCGGGGGCTCACTGCCGCGGGCACAACGCCCGGTCTGTGGCAATCTGCTACGTGGGCGGACTGGCCGCCGACGGGCGCACACCCAAAGATACCCGCACCCCGGCACAGCGCGCCGCCCTGCTCACTCTGCTCAGAGAGCTGAAACAGCAGTTTCCCTGCGCCGCCATCCACGGGCACCGTGACTTCGCCGCAAAGGCCTGCCCGTCGTTCGACGCCACAACCGAATACGCCGGTCTCTGACTCGGCATCCGCATCATTCCACTCAACAAATCACAACACCATGAAAACACCCTCCCATAACAGACGCCGGCTCCTCATACACGCCTCCATAGGCCTGTGCGTGCTCTCGGGCATCGCCCTGTGCGGTTGCCGCGTGCACCGGCAGACAGCCGATACAGCCGTCACCGCCGCCGACTCAACCGCCGCAAGCCACATCACGCAACGCGCAGCCGTTACCGACAGCCTGGTCAGGCAGATCACCGTGTCGTTCGACACGGTCGATGTCACCGTCGAGCGCCACACACCCGCCGGAGCATCGGCCCTGCACCTGCGCGGAGTCAAAGCCCGCGCCGCCACACACCTCGCCACCCGCACAACAGCCACCGATACCACCTCGGTCACCACAGCCCTCACATCCGCGCGCCACTCCACATCCTCCGCCTCAACCGATACT
>CALJBF010000107.1 GCA_938027385.1 uncultured Porphyromonadaceae bacterium
TTCAGCAAGGTCCTGTTGGGTGAGGGAAAGCGTTCCCCTACGCTGTTTCATTATATCCATCAGTTCCATAGTCCGACATAATAAACTTTTCCGCAAAAATAAGTAGAATTTTCGAAATGGCCAAACGGAAGTATGATTTATCATACTCCTATTTGCGTTGGTATAATGAAGTTTTACATCGGCCGAATTAATAATGACATATCAGACAAATCCTAATTGGGTTAGGCTATTAGATTATTTGCAATCTTGTCACCGTGGTAATAATTACGGCGGTTATAAAATATGAAGTTCTATAATCACTCTAAGGCAATTAAGCCGACTCGTTTGAGAAAAATGTAGCCAACTCGTACCCATCCGTTTGAAAAAGTGGAAGGTGGTTTGTTTATTCAATCGAAAAATGTAAGCCTAACAGTGGATCAATCTAAGAAAACGTGGAAAATGAAGATTCAGTATTGCTCTGATCTTCACACAGAGTTTCATGAGAATATGCTCATTACTCCTGATAGATTGCGGTTTTGATGACGCCGTCGGCGCGGTTGGCGAACAAGCCGTAGGCTCCCTGGATGCGGCTGAGTGGGAAACGGTGAGTTATCAGGTGGGTGGTGTCAATTTTGCCTTCGGAAATCAGCTGCATGATTTTGTCGCAGTCGCAGGCATCGACACCGCCGGTCTTGAATGTGAGGTTCTTGCCATACATCCACGGCAACGGCAGTATCTGTTCCTTCTCATAGAGAGCCACAATGGTGACGATGGCATTCGGTCGGGCACATCGCCATGCGAGTTCAAAGGTATCCTCCCCTCCGGCAATCTCAATGACGCGGTCGGCTCCACGCCCATCGGTAAACGTGTTAAGCATTTCAAGGCATTCTGCAGACTCGACCACTTCGATATCCGGATAATGCTGCCGCACGAATTCCCGCCGACCTTCATCGGCCTCGCACACGACAATCCGGTAGGGCTTATACAGCTGCACGCATTCCAGAGTGCATAACCCGGTCGGTCCGGCGCCGATAATCAGCACTGTATCTTCTTCTGAAATCTCAGAGATCCTGGCTGCCCAATAACCGGTGGCGAGAATGTCGCCGACAAACAGGGCCTGTTCATCGCTGACGTTATCAGGGATTGGCGTCAGGCCATTGTCGGCATATGGCACGCGGACATATTCTGCCTGAGCGCCGTCAATGCGGCATCCCAACATCCAGCCGCCTGACGTGCAGTTGTTCACATATCCTCGTTTGCAATAGAAGCACTCGCCGCAGAAGGTCTCGACATTCACAGCAACCCTGTCGCCCGGCTTGATCTTGAAGACCGCCGAACCGACGGTCTCAACGATACCCACAAGTTCATGCCCCACAGTGATACCCACCTCCGCCTGAGGCACAGCCCCATGCAGAATATGAAGATCCGACGAGCAGATACTCGAAAGTGTAACCCTCACCACGGCATCCTTCGGGTCAATAATCTCCGGTCTTGGTTTCTCAATCAGCTCAAACCGCCCGGGGGCGGTATATGTCAATGCTTTCATATTAAATTATTACCTCTTTGTAGAATTTATTACCAGGTCGCATTATCTCTTGGCGCCTTCTATGGTAAGGATGCCTTGTCTTTCAAATCGACGGTACACCTTGACTGCCAGGTTTTGGCGTTTTGCATCTCCCGAAACGTCATTCTGTCGAAATGGCTCATTCCAACGGATGTGCAAAGAGCGGTTGCGGAGGGCGGCAGGGATACCCAAAAACAGCGAAATTCATAAATTGCTCCAATGGCTCGAATGTCCGGTGAATACCTTCGGGGATCTTCTCGTATTGCGAACGGACGGGGACATCGCGGAAGAACAATGAATGCTTTTCAAAACTCTCGTTATTTGCCTGGGATGCGGATTGACCTTTTCTGATTATTCCATGTGCTCGTTAGTCGATTTTGTGGTTCTTTTGCTCGTTTTCTTTCGAGCAACAAAATAACAACAAAAATTTCGGAACTCAAAATAAATATTTAGAAAACGCCAAAAAATTCGAGCCGGCATACTCGGCTGATATTCGGATGTCTCTTTCTGTCTTTTTGTGGATTGTTTACGACTTCTTTCCGTGTGGCCTTTCTGTTTCATTTGCCGATGCAGAAACGGTTAATTTGCTGATATACAGAAGCGTGTAATTCTAATCCGTACAAGTGACGTGCATTTTCTACGTTTGTAAGTAGTTAATCGTCTGCAACTTAAATCGTTACAAGCCGCATTTGCCAAACCGACAACAGTGACTCAATGCAAAGATAGCGATAATCTTCCGATTATCAAAGGAATATGCCAACTTTAACTTTTCGCGACATACAGATGCGCGTACAAATTCACTGATTTACGTATTTTGCCATTATGCCTTTAGTCTGAACAGGATTCTGTACATTTCAAATATATTTGCCTTTAATATGACCTTATATTCGTTTAGTCTTGTTTAATTCCAGATCATCAATAATCTTCAAAAGTAGTAAAATAAAAAGTTTTTTTGCAATTCGATAATCTGATTCGATGCCTCTTTCTTCCAAAGTTTGCACCCCGTGCATGTATCTGTTCCGCAAATCATACCCATTTGAGAAGTCTTTTTTATTGAGCCAATAATTGAAATAATTGGCTTCTTTTATATGTAACAAAGTTGAAGAATACTCTATCCATTCAAATGCTTCTATTGAGGGTAAAGTCTTTGAAATATCGATTGGAAGCCTGTCTATCATGACAAATTCGTTATGATATAGGATATTCAATAGTTCGCCAACTGTTGTCACCTCGTATTCTCCTTTTGATGAAAGATTTATTATTCCTTTCTCAATAAGTTTATTTATATGATCTTGCTGAAATGAATATTCTAATTCAATTCGATTGCCGTGTTTTATTTGGGTGTATAAACTTTCATGGCCATGTTTGCCCTCTTTTGAAAACGTAGAATTATTAGAACATAACAATTCTTGAAACCATTTGATTTCTGATGAATTTGCATGTATGTTCACATATTTTGGCCTTGGAAATAGCGCAGACTTAATCTGATTTAATCCTAATGGAGAGGAAGACATGCCCAGCAATTCATAATCAATGTTGCCATCCTCTACATATAGTTGATATTGTTTTATTAAAGAATCCATTTCAGCAAAAAGATGTCTAATTTTAGATAATACTGATCCTTTCTCTGATGGTGTGCTGAATCTTATATTAATACTATATGTGACATTAATCCATTCAATTATTGATAATAGGATTGATTCAAACTCTTGTCTATATAAATCCAAC
>CALJBF010000108.1 GCA_938027385.1 uncultured Porphyromonadaceae bacterium
ACCCCTAACACCCGAAGAGCAAAAGATCGAGAAAGCGCTGGCGAAACGCTATGCCTCCTGTCCGCCCATAAGCGAGCTCCTGGTTCAGCGCGGGATTTCTTCGGTGGAGGATGCTGAACGTTTCTTCCACCCCTCTCTGAGAAATCTCCACGACCCGTTCCTGATGCCCGACATGGATAAAGCTGTTCACCGGCTGAACAAAGCCATGGGGTCAAAGGAGAAGATCATGGTATATGGCGACTATGACGTCGACGGTACTACCGCCGTCGCCCTGGTCTACAAATACCTGCTCAACTTCTACTCTAACATAGACTATTTCATCCCCACCCGTTACGACGAAGGGTACGGCATCTCGTCAGAAACCATCGACGAATTCGCACGCCAGGGGGTGAAACTCGTCATCATCCTAGACTGCGGCATAAAGGCCAACGAGGAGATTGCCCATGCCCGCGAGCATGGCATAGACTTCATCATCTGCGACCATCACGTTCCCGACGACGTGCTGCCCGAGGCTGTGGCCATCCTGAACCCGAAGATGCCCGGGTCCACATATCCGTGCCCGCACCTTTCGGGGTGCGGCGTAGGGTTCAAGCTCATGCAGGCTTTCGCCATAAGCAACGGCATACCGCGCAACGAGCTTGACGGCATGCTCGACCTGGTGGCCGTCTCGATAGCCGCCGACATCGTGCCGATGGTCGACGAGAACCGCATAATGGCCTACCACGGGCTGCGGCGTCTCAACACGAACCCCAACATGGGGCTCAGGGCCATAATCAGAATCTGCAACCTTTCGGGGCGCGAGATCACCATCTCAGACGTGATATTCAAGATCGGCCCGCGCATCAACGCTTCGGGCCGTATGCAGAGCGGACGCGAGGCAGTCGACCTGCTTGTTTCGCGCGACTTCGCCGACGCCTACCAGATTGCCCGCGCCATCGACCAGTACAACAAAGACCGCAAGGAGCTTGACAAACGCATCACCGAAGAGGCCAACGCCAGACTCTCGAAACGTCTTGAGGCCGACGCCGGAAAGAAATCCATCGTCATCTTCAACAAATACTGGCATCAGGGAATCATCGGCATCGTGGCCTCGCGCCTCACAGAACTGTACTACAAGCCCTCGGTGGTGCTCACGCTCACCAACGGCATAGCCACAGGCTCGTCGCGTTCGGTGCAGGGGTTCGACATCTACAAGGCCGTCGACTCGACCCGCGACCTGCTCGAAAATTTCGGCGGCCATCCCTACGCCGTAGGGCTCTCGCTGAAACAGGAGAATATCCCCGAGTTCACACGCCGGTTCGAAGAATATGTGGCCGCCAACATCCTCCCCTCGCAGCTGAGGCCGCTCTACGACATCGACGCCTACCTCACATTCTCGGAAATCACCACCGAGTTCATCTCTACACTCAGGCGTTTCAACCCCTACGGTCCGGGGAACCAGAAACCGGTGTTCTGCACCCGCAACGTCATGGATTTCGGCACCTCGAAACTGGTAGGGCGCACCCTCGAGCACATCAAGCTCGAACTGGTCGACGATACCTCGGGCAAGGTGTTCAACGGCATAGCCTTCAACAAGGCCGAGCTTTTCCCCGCCATCCATGCCGGGCGCCGTTTCAACATCTGTTACACCATCGAGGACAACAAGCACCAGGCACTGCCGGGCAACATCCAGCTGCAGGTTAAGGAGATAACCATCTGCAACGACTGACACCGGCACACGCCACACCGCCCTACGGCACACCATTATGAGCGGCACCCCCGAGGATATCCTCAGAAAATACTGGAGCTACGACACTTTCCGCCCCTGCCAGCGCGAGATAATAGGCTCAGTGCTGGCAGGCCGCGATACGCTCGGACTGCTCCCCACCGGCGGCGGCAAATCCATCACGTTCCAGGTGCCGGCGCTGATGCTCGACGGCCTCACCGTCGTTGTCACCCCCCTGATCTCATTGATGAAGGACCAGGTCGACAACCTCAAGGCACGACGCATCACCGCCGGTCTCCTCCATTCCGGTCTGCGCCACGCCGAGGCGCGCCTGACCCTCGACCGCTGCCGAATCGGAAAGGCGAAAATACTATACGTGTCGCCCGAACGGCTCATGAGCGAGAGTTTCAGACTGCAGCTCGCACAACTGCCGGTCAGACTCATCGTTGTTGACGAGGCGCACTGCATCTCGCAGTGGGGGTATGATTTCCGCCCCTCATACCTGCACATAGCCCGCGTCAGGGAACTGTTTCCCGACGCCCCCGTGCTGGCGCTTACCGCCTCGGCAACACCGAGGGTGATCGACGATATCCGCCGTCTGCTCTGTTTCCGCCCCGGCCACGAGACCCACAGCCTCAGTTTCAGGCGCCACAACCTGTCGTATGTGGCACGCTACTGCAACTTCAAGGAGGAACAACTGATACATATTCTGCAACGGGTTCCGGGCACGGGAATCGTCTACACCCGCTCGCGCAAGCGCACCCGTCAGCTCGCCGAACTGCTTGTGCGAGAGGGCATCAGCGCCGACTATTACCACGCCGGACTTGCTCCCGAGGAGAAGAACCAGCGGCAAAACAGCTGGAAATCTGGCGAGACACGCGTGATCGTGGCCACCAACGCCTTCGGCATGGGCATCGACAAGCCCGACGTGCGCGTGGTGATACACTACGACATCCCCTCGTCGCTTGAGGAATATTACCAGGAGGCGGGGCGCGCCGGCCGTGACGGTCTCCCCTCGTTTGCCGTCATCCTCGCCGCCGTCACAGACAAGGCCCTGCTCACGCGGCGCCTCGGCGAGACATTTCCCCCCAAAGAGTTCATCCGCGAACTCTACGACAAGCTCGCCGTCTATCTCTCTTTAGGCATGGGGGACGGCGAGGGGCGCACTTTCGAACTTGACCCCGCGCAGCTGGCCATGCGGTTCCGTCTGCGCGAGTCAATGGTGGTCAGCGCATTGCAGCTGCTGACCCGCGCCGGATACATCGACTACACCGAAGAGACTTACACCGGCGCCCGGATCATGATGACCATGACCCGGCGCGAGCTGTACGGTCTACGGCTACCTCAGGTGGCCGACAAGGTGCTACACACCATACTGCGCAGTTACACAGGCATATTCGCCGATTACGAGTTCATATCAGAGAATCAGATAGCGTCGCGCACAGCGCTCTCGACCGAGCAGGTGCTTGAGTCGCTGTTGCTGTTGGGGCGCATGAAGGTGCTGAGTTTCATTCCGCGCCGCTCGTCGCCGCACGTCTATTTCCCCATCAGCCGGCAGCCGTCGGCCGACATACGCCTGCCGCGCGAGATATACGAACAGCGTCGTGCCCTGATGCAGGAACGCCTCAAGGCCATGAGCGATTTCGTGTTCAGCACAGCCGAATGCCGCGAGGCGATGATGCTCAGATACTTCGGTCAGGAGGCCGATGCCGAGTGCGGGCGGTGCGATGTCTGTCGCAACCGGCGCAAAAAAGCCGCACAGACCTCCGGCACCCCCGATGAGGATATACTGGCGGCCGATGCCATCATCTACCGTCTGAGCCGCGCTACAGAGCCGATGGAAATTGCCGCCCTCGCCGCCGAGACAGCGCTTGACCCGGCGGTCGTGGCGCGGGTGGCCCGCACCCTCGCCGACTGCGGCCGTATCACAGTCACCTCAGGCAACCGCATCGCGCCGGTCAGCTGACCGACAGCGACACATAACGCACTATACCTGACTGCCTGAATAAAAAGATAGTCACGTATCAGACGTCGAAATGTTAAATATCGTCTAATTTAAGTTAATCGCTGCAATATATAAAAGTGAAATCTGCCCGAATAAACAAATTTTAAACACTTTTAGCTGATTTCGGCTCCACTTTAGCGGTGTACGGATTGTTATAGTAGTACATGAAACGAAAAGGCCGGGCAGGCAACATATACATGTTGCCACGGCGGCGCTTTAAAGGATGATGACGCGATATTTTCAAGTAGCCCGCAACAACTTCAAGTGATGTAGACCATTATACATGAAACTGTCTCACCGGCATCCGCCACAGTCGCCCCCGGACTTTACGCGACATGTTACCGACATCCCTCGTCCTTTTTATCGGGTAGTGATACCAGATACTGAGGCTCTCATAAATAAATAGTTGAAACGTGAGGAGGATAGTTCAAAAGAACTATCCTCCTTTTTTTGAATAAGAAATAGGGTCTTTAGGGTCTTTAGGGGCGTTAGAGTCCTTAAAGTCCTTAAAGTCCTTAAAGACCCTAAAGGCTTAAGCGGGGGTTACTTGACCAGGAGCTTGGCGGTAGCCGTGCCGGCTTTGGCAATCACGATGCCGGGTGCCAGCGGTATGAGCACGCTGTTGTCGGCCGGAGTAGCGGAGTAGATCGTGCGGCCGTCGGCTGATGTCACGGTGACGGTCATGCCTGCCGCGCCGGTGCCGATGATACCGCCGTCGACCGCGGTGAACGTCACACCTGCGGCGTCAATGCCGCCGAGCGAGGTCCAGCCGGGGATGGCCTCGTTCGAGGCAGCGGACTCACCCTTGTCATACACGGTGGTCACCACGTATGTCGAGGCATGTGTCACGCCGGGCTCGTCGCTGTCGACATAACCGGTGCCCGTCACAGGCACTGAGGTAAGCAGCGCTCCGTCACGCCATACGTTATAGCCGGTGACATGGATATTCTTCTCAGACAGCGGCGTGAAAGTCACGTCGTCGACAAAGAGCATGAACCGATTGTAAGATGTGGCGCGGATGGCAAAACGGCGTGCCCCCTCGGGGAGGCTGAACGTGTAGGTCGACCATGTGGCAGGGATGTCGTTGCGGGCTGCAACGCGCGTAAAGTCGGCCGGGTCGACAGAGCCGTCACTCCACAGCACCTCAAACGACTCAAGATAGGTCTGGGCGTAACTGCGGGCATTGAAACTGATGGTCTGCGCGGCGCCGGTCAACTCGGGCGATATGATCCAGTCGTCGCAACGCCAGGCCGAGGTGGCCTGTTCGTCAGAAACGGCATACATCTGCGCGAGATACTTGCTGCCGCTCGCGGCGAAGAACGAGGGGTTGAGCTGTTCGAACGTATTGTCCATCACCCACCATGAGTGCGGAGCGAGCCATTCTATACCGGGAAGTGTGACGTCGGTGATCTTGCCCACGGGCATGCCGTCGAGATCGACGAAGATCCAGTCGCCTACGCCGGTCTCGGCCCACGCCTCATACGACTCGAAATCGTCGGTGACCGGCAGAGGCTCGTATGAGTCGGTGGCCGGTTCCGACCAGCTGAGGGTCACAGGTGAATTGTCATCGGTATATGTGGCCTTGAGATCGGCCACGACGGGGAGAGGCATCTCGCGGAAAGCCACGGTCACGTCGGCCGAGGTATTGTCGGCGGGATTCTCGTCGCCGTCAAGACGCACCTCCACCTTATATGTGGCACCGTCGGTCTGCATCGCGCTAAAAGTACGGTGGAAATCGATACGTGCCGTGGCAGCAGGAGCGAGCGGCTCGGTGACATTGACAACCTCGACATCGGCACCGCCGCTGACAAGAGCTACGGCGTATGCGTCAACGGTCTTGATGCCGCTGTTCTCCACGATTGCGGTTACGGTGAACTCGCGGTTGGCGAACGCCGAGGCCGGAGCCTCCACACCGGCAAGTTTCAGGTTACGCTCGGTGAGTGTGCCCACGGTGATGTCGTCGATGAACGTGAACGGATAGTTGACCACCACGGTCTTGAAGTCGATCTGAATCGTGTGCCCGAGATACGCATAGAGAGGCACCGCTGCCAGAGTCCACCCCTGTGCGGCACTGAGATCCGAGACCTTCACGGTCCTGACCGGAGTATATGCGGTCTCGCCTGCGGTAAGGTCGCATACCGAAACCACAATCTCGTTGTCGTCGCTGATGCCGTCGTTGTATATATTATATGTGTAGAAGGTCAGACCGGGAGCGCGGAAATCGGCGGGTATGGCAATCTTGCCGGTGTAGACCGACGAGCAGTCGCCGGCAGCCGTGCCACGCGATCCGAGGAAACCGTTGTCGCCGGTAACCGACTGCAGGCCATCGATATCGCGGTCAGAGTAGACATTCCATGTCGCGGTACCGGCGTCGCTTATACCCATCCAGCTGTCGGTGCCGGATCCCTTGAAAGTCTCGGTGAAGGGGAGCTCATACGGTGTGCCGCAGTGGATGAGCGGCGAGTCGACCACGGGCGACAGCTTGCCGCCGGCCTCGGCCGACACATAATAATGCACCATCTTCTGGTCGCCGGGTTCTACGGCCCGGAATGTAAACTCATTGCCGGTAATGCCGTCATACAGCACCACATGGGTCTCGGCCTGTAACTGCCAGATGGTATAAGTGACGAGCGAGGGGTTGAGCGGGAATCCGCGGAAATCGGTCTCCACACCATCCCAGGTCATTGTAACCTCGCCGGGCACAGATGTCTCCACCAGATTGACATTGGCAGGTGCGGCAGGTTGGTTCACGCCTACGAAGAGCGATGTTGTGGCGACGCGGCCGCGACCGAAAACGTTCGAGGCCACGGCGGTATATTCCACGTCACCCTCGGCACCGAGCTCGTCGGTGAAAGTCAGTTCCTCGCCGGGAGCGGGACGGTCGAAAGTCTTGACAGTCTGGCCGCCGCGTATGATCTCAAGTTTCGTAAGCGTATTCAGCGGCTCGCCGTTGGCATCGACAACGGGCGCCGTGACATGCAGTGTGGCGCGGTATGCGCCATTCGGGTCGGGCACGGCATAGAACCCGGTGGGAGCACCCGGGCCGGCGGCTGCCTCGCCTGCCTCGACCTGAAGGTTCTTCACATACAGGCGGTAGGTATTTGCGGGCGAACATGCGTGGATGCCCAGGTAGTATTTTCCAGAGGCAGGTGCCACGATATACCCCTCGAACTGCTGGTACGAGGTATTCTTGAATGTCGTGGCCGGAATGACCTCGACTGTCATGGCGGCGGCCACAGGCTCGGTGCCGAGCATTACGGTAAATGTCTCCTCGTCGGTCGACATTGTGCGCGCATCGAAAGTCAGGCGGTACGACTTGCCGGCCTCAAGACGCAGCGGGGGAGCAATCAGCCAGTCGTCCATCGCGAGCTCGCGGTTGTAGCCAATGCCGGCCGCGTTGTCTGATGACTGGAAACCCCAGGTCTTCCGGTCGTCGTTGGCGTCGATGACCGTCCAGAAGTCCAGCGACTCGGGGGTGTTGAGACCGCAAGAGTACGGGGGACGGTTGGCACCAAGTATGACGTGGTTTGATTCGGCCTCGCCCGATTTGCCCCCTGCGTATGACGCCTCTACGGTATAGTAGAATTCCGATAGCAGGTCAGGTTCGTCGACACTCTCGTCAAGAGAGGTGGCAGTCGTGGCCTCGGCCGAGACAACACGGCTCGGATAGCGCACCACGCGGTAGGTCACCTCAGCGGGATTGACATATCCTCCGTTCTGCGACTCGGTGACAGCCGTCCACGACACATGCATCATGCCGTCGGCGTACGACACGGTAACCTGAGGCTTTGCGGGAGTGCCTTTGCCGATATAAAGCTCAACGTGAGCCACAGGCGAGTCGCCGGCGGCGTTTGACACCTTGACGGTCAGGTCGTAATTGCCCCCTTGCGGCACTGTCACGTTGGCCGTGGTGACGGCGCCACATGTGGTGGTTCCGGTGGCGAGCACGGTGTTGCCGTGCATGACGGCATAGCTGAGCTGTCCGGTGGCCGGCGAGCCGTCGAACAGCGTGGAGGGTGCCGTGAAGGTCACTGTGCCCGAAAGCGAGCCGCCGGGGAAATCGGCCGAGATACCGGTCACGGCTGCCGGAGCCTTGGCGTCGGCCTCAGGGGTGTCTATCCACAGGCCGCACACCTGTTCGCCGTCAGGGAAATCGCAGACTTTGACGGCACGGCCCGAAATGAGGTTCACCTCATAGAGCGCCGATGTGTCATCGGCCTGTGCCACAGCCCAGTACATCTTGTTTGTGGCAGGGTCGATGACAGCCGAGGTGTTGTAGTAGGGCAGGCACCCGGTCTCGCCGATAAGCGAGGAGGCGCCGCTGTTCTTGTCGATTGAATAGAGGTTCGACCCAGTGACGGCACCGCTCAGCGGGTCAGACACTGTGGCGATACCGTAAAGCATACCGTCGGCATCGACAGCCAGAGCAACGTAAGGCTCGGTGACCGAGCGGATCTGCGATACCGAGCAGGTAGTCAGGTTGATTGTGCCGAGCACATAACCCGAGCCGAATTCTTTCTGGAAACACCCGAAGGTCTTTCCGGTGGTCACGTCGTAGGCCAGGTCGCGTGCCATGCACCCTTTCGAGCCGGTATTGGTGCGCCTGATGCGCTCCCAAGTCTCGGGATTATAGCTCGAAAGGTAATAATAGGTCATGTAACCGTCGTAGGCGTATGCCGAGTAGTAGGTGTCACCCGCCATCGTTCCGCCCCATGAGGCGTTGGGGGCGTCGGAACCCACTGATATGGCCTCGAATGTACCTCCCTGGGTCACGGGTATGCGATACATGCCGGTTTTCGACGACTGGTTTGCCGGAGTCCATGAGTTTGCCGACACTACCGAGCCGTAAAGGGCCGGACCTGCGGATGCGGCACGCGCCGGAGCTGATGCGCGCGGAGCGGCTGCCGCGGCATCATAGCCGGGCAATGATGCCGCCAGGGGTGCCTTGAGCGGTTTCACTCCCGAACGTTCGGCCGTTTGTGTGCCGTTGCCGTCAAGGGGCAACAGCCCGCTCACCCGAGGCTCGATGCCGCGCGGCAAAGCCGTAGCCGACTGCGGCGTCCCTGCCAGAGCAGACCACGAGAGCGCGCCCAAGGCAAACGCCACGGCGCATGAGGTGATTCGTTTAGAAATGTTCATCAATTATAAGGATTAGAGTGTGATATGTCGGTTTTAAAGGCAACAGAACACTGAATCGCGAACATGTGCGTCAGTTTTTTTGCATAAAATCGCATTATTATGTTGTATCAAAAGCGTTTCCGCAAAATCAAAGACTGCATAATTATTGCAAATATACATATTGCCGGGCTATTATGAAAATCCAGCCGACTTTTTTGACATTTTTGCCGACTTTTTCACATCAGTGCCGACGGGTAAGGGCGTCGAGCAGACCCGTGAGTCGCGAACGCACCTCGCGCAGACGCCTCACGGCATCGGCATGACGAAGCACACCGCTGCGGTTGGCGGCCAGCGCCTGCCGTGCGGCCTCTATACGCAGCCCCTTCTCGCGGACAAGGAAATATATCATGCGCAGGGTCTCCACATTGGCAGGTGTGTAGAACCGCGAGCCGCCGGCATTGCGAACCGGTTTCACCTGCGGAAACTCCTTTTCCCAGAAACGCAGGGTCGACGCCGGCACGCCGATCATCTCGGCCACCTCGGCTATTTTGTAATATTTCTTGTCGAGCGTATCCATCTGATTGCAAAGATACACAAAAAATTTCGTAATTTTGCAGTTTGATTGGCGGCCCGTGCAGGCATCGGCCATTACCCGCCGCCCCCGACAACAAAAAACAAGATACCATCATAATATGAGCAACTCACCGATGACCGCCAAAGAGATCCGCGAGTCATTCAAACAGTTTTTCGCCTCGAAAGGGCACCAGATCGTGCCGTCGGCCCCGATGGTCGTAAAAGACGACCCCACGCTGATGTTCACCAACGCCGGCATGAACCAGTTCAAAGACATCATCCTTGGCAACAAGGCACCCAAATGGACGCGCGTCACCGACTCGCAGAAATGTCTGCGCGTCAGCGGCAAGCACAACGACCTTGAGGAGGTCGGTCTCGACACCTACCACCACACCATGTTCGAGATGCTCGGCAACTGGTCGTTCGGCGACTACTTCAAGAAAGAGGCTATCGACTGGGCGTGGGAATTTCTGGTGGATGTGCTCGGCCTGGATCCGAAACGCCTCTATGCCACAGTATTCGAGGGTTCGGAGGCCGAAGGCCTGAGCCGCGACGACGAGGCCGCCGGCTACTGGGAGGCACACCTTCCCGCCGACCATATCATAAACGGCAACAAGCACGACAACTTCTGGGAAATGGGCGATACGGGCCCCTGCGGCCCCTGCTCGGAAATCCACATCGACCTCCGCTCTGACGAAGAACGCGCCGCCATCCCCGGCGCGCAGATGGTAAACAAAGACCACCCGCAGGTAATCGAGATCTGGAACCTGGTGTTCATGCAGTTCAACCGCAAGGCCGACAAGTCGCTTGAGCCGCTCCCCGCCAAGGTGATTGACACCGGCATGGGTTTCGAGCGCCTCTGCATGGCCCTGCAGGGAAAGACCTCGAACTACGACACCGACGTCTTCACCCCCCTTATCGCCAAAGTGGCCGAGCTTTCGGGCAAGGAATACGGCAAAGACCACATGACCGACGTGGCCATGCGCGTCATCGCCGACCATATCCGCACCATAGCGTTCTCGATTGCCGACTCACAGCTCCCCTCAAACGCCAAGGCTGGCTATGTTATCCGCCGCATCCTGCGCCGCGCGGTGCGTTACGCCTACACATTCCTGGGGCAGAAAGACGCTTTCCTGTACAGGCTGGTCGACACACTGATTGCATCTATGGGCGAGGCCTATCCCGAAATCGCCACCCAACGCGAACTCATAATCCGCGTCACCAAAGAGGAGGAGGACTCGTTCCTGCGCACCCTCGACAACGGTATCCGTCTGCTCGACAACGCCATTGCCACCGCCCGCAAGGAGGGGAAGACCGAGATTGACGGTACCCAGGCCTTCACGCTCTATGACACATACGGTTTCCCTCTCGACCTCACCCAGCTCATCCTCAAGGAGAACGGTTTCACACTCGACCAGGAGGGTTTCGACCGCGAGATGGCCGCACAGAAAGCCCGTGCCCGCAACGCCGCCGCTGTCGAGGCTACCGACTGGGTAACCGTGCACGAGGGCGAACAGCAGTTCGTGGGCTACGACATGACCGAGTGCGACGCCGAGATACTGCGCTACCGCAAGGTAAAACAGAAAAACAAGGAATATTATCAGATAATCCTCTCGGCCACACCGTTCTACGCCGAAATGGGCGGCCAGGTCGGCGACCGCGGCGTGCTTGAAAACGGCGACGACAAGGTAGAGATCTTCGACACCAAACGCGAGAACGGCATCGGCGTGCATCTGACCGCAAAACTCCCCGCCGACGTGACCGCCACTTTCACGGCCCGCATCGACAAGGAGGCGCGCCGCGCCACTTCGGCCAACCACACCGCCACGCACCTTCTGCACCACGCCCTGCGTGAGGTGCTCGGCACACATGTTGAGCAGAAAGGTTCGTTCGTCTCGCCCGATGTTTTGCGTTTCGACTTCTCGCACTTCCAGAAAGTCACCCCCGAGGAGCTGCGCAAGGTTGAGCACCTGGCCAACGAGGCCGTGCGTGCCGCCACCGCGCGCGACGAGCACCGCGACGTGCCCATCGAACAGGCCCGCGCCATGGGCGCCATGGCCCTCTTCGGCGAGAAATACGGCGACGAGGTGCGTGTGATCCGCTACGGCGACTCTGTGGAACTCTGCGGCGGCACACACGTCGACAACACCGGCAACATCGGTTTCATCAAAATCATTTCTGAAAGCTCTATTGCCGCCGGCATACGCCGCATCGAGGCCATCACAGGCCGCAAGGCCGAACAGGCCATCGACGAGATGACCGACGTGATGATGCAGGTAGGCCGTCTGCTCAACAACGCGCCCGACCTGCTGGGCGCCCTGCGCAAAGCCATCGACGAGAACACCGAACTGCGCAAACAGGCTGATGAATACATGAAAGAGCGCATACGCAACATCGCCCGACAGCTCATCGGCGAGACCAAGGAGGTAAACGGCGTGAAACTCATCACCATGACCGGATTGCGCAACCCCGAGGTGGTGAAGAACGTGGCATTCGCCGTGCGCGAGTTCTCGCCCGAGGCCACAGCTTTCGTCGGTGCCACACATGACATATCAAACAAACCGCTGCTCACTGTCATGCTCACCGCAGACCTCACCGAAAAAGGGCTTAACGCCTCGGCGATGGTACGCGAGGGCGCCAAAGCCATAAAAGGCGGAGGCGGCGGTCAGCCCGGATTCGCCCAGGCCGGCGGCAAGGATGCCGAAGGCCTCGGCGCCGCCCTTGAGTCACTCACATCGAAATTCTGAACAGACACCAGCCATACCGCGATGAAAAAAGCCCTCATAACAGGAGTGACCGGCCAGGACGGCTCGTACCTCTCGGAGTTCCTGCTCGAAAAAGGATATGAAGTACACGGCGTGATACGCCGCTCGTCGGTCGACTACCGCGAGCGCATAGCACACCTTGAAGGGCACGAGAATTTCCATCTACATTACGGCGACCTGACCGACTCGATGGCGATGGTGAAGATCGTGAACTCGGTGCGACCCGACGAAATATACAATCTCGCCGCGCAGAGTCATGTGCAGGTATCGTTCGACTCACCTGAGTACACCGCCAACGTCGTGGCCACAGGCGTGTTGCGAATACTTGAGGCCGTGCGCATCGCAGGCCTTGAGAACAGCTGCCGCATCTACCAGGCGTCGACATCAGAACTGTTCGGCAAAGTCGAGGAGGTGCCCCAGAACGAGAACACCCCCCTGCACCCGTTCAGTCCCTATGCTGTGGCCAAGCTCTACGGCTACTGGATTGTCAGGGAGTATCGCGACGCATACGGCATGTTCTGCTGCTCGGGCATCCTGTTCAACCACGAGAGCGAGCGCCGCGGCGAGACATTCGTGACCCGCAAGATCACGCTGGCCGCCGCCCGCATCGCCCAGGGGAAACAGGACAAGCTGTATCTGGGCAACCTCTCGTCGCTCCGCGACTGGGGCTACGCCCCCGATTATGTGGAGTGCATGTGGATGATTCTCCAGCATGACAAGCCCGAAGACTTCGTCATCGCCACGGGCGAACAGCACTCGGTGCGCGAATTCGCCACACTCGCTTTCAAGAACGTGGGTATCAACCTGCGCTGGGAGGGCGAGGGCGTCGACGAAAAGGGTATCGACACTGCCACAGGGCGCGTACTCGTGGAGGTTTCGCCCGATTTCTACCGTCCCACCGACGTGGTGAACCTGCTTGGCGACCCCACGAAAGCGCGCGAGACCCTCGGATGGAACCCGACAAAGACCCCATTCGAGCAGCTGGTGAAGATCATGACCGACTCCGACATGGCCAAAGTGGCCGTGGAAAGCGCCGGCGAGGCCGCCCGCACCAATCTGGCCGAATATCTTGAGAAAGGCATAGTGAAATAAGTATCCCCGGCAAGACCATGATGGTGGCCGGGCACCCATATAACCCGTTCGTAGTGTGAGCAAGACCAAAAGAAGAAACCTGCATCTCGATTCGCTGAGGCTGATACTGTTCCCGCGGCGTCTGTGGACTCCGCCGTTTACAATGGCGTTTGCCGTATGCGCCGCCACGGTATTCGCGTTCGACATAATCTGGTGCCTATCGACGACGTTCAGGCCGATGTCGCTGGTGTCGACATATATCTTCGGTTTCACGCTCGCACTGATTATGGCGCTGCCGTCGGGGTTCACACGCCGCGTATGGCCGCAGGTACTTGTATTGCTCGTGGCCGACGGGCTGTGCATCGCCAACCTCATCTACTGCCGTACCTACTACACCCCCATCCCCCCGGCAAGCTATCTGCTGGCCGGAAACATGGGGCAGTTCTCTGACAGCGTGAGGGCGTCGCTCTCGTGGGCCGACGCCATCCTGCCGCTGATAACCGCCGTTGGCTGGTGGCTCATGCACCGCTCGACTACAAAATGGCAACGGCGCCGGGCCACACTTGGCCAGCACCACAGGCAGCAGAACCGCACTGTACCCTATCTGCTCACACTGGCGGTAATGACCGTCGTCTGCTGGATAACGGGATTGTGCCATCACGGCGGAATGATAAACGACATCAAGTACCTGAAAGGGAACTATTCGATGCACTCCACCTACCCGGTGGCCTATACCTTGCCCTGCGCGTTCATTGCCGACCTGCAGTCGACCTCCGACACCCCGTCTGAGACAGAAACCGCCGCGGCCCGCGAATGGCTTGCCTCATACCGGCAGGCCATCGCCCCGGCGATGGCCGCCGCCCCCGACTCGCTGACGCGCGACAATCTGGTGATAATACTCGTGGAGTCGCTTGAGGGGTGGACTCTCGGCAAATCCATCGAGGGGCAGGAGATAACCCCGAACCTCAACCGCTGGCTGGCAGATTCGGCCACCTGGATGATGCCCAGGTTCCGCTCGCAGGTAGGCGCCGGCCGCAGTATCGACGGCCATCTGATCACGCTCACCGGCCTATTGCCTACCACCGACATGGTCTACGCCATGAAGTATGACACCAACGATTACCCGTCGCTGGTAAAGGAGATGAAACGTGCCAACGGCGCCACATCGTATATCTTCAGCGGCGCCCGCCCCGTGATGTGGAACCAGAAACGTGTGGCACAGGCTTTCGGTTTCGAGCACACATTCTATCGCGACTCGTGGGACGCATCAGAGCATTTCGGGAAAAACACCAGCCCGTCTGACAAGAGTTTCATCGGCCAGCTCCTTACCATGCTCAGAAACGGCGATGTCTGGCCCGAAGGCGAGAAAGCTGTGGTCGAAGTGGCCACAATGTCGAGCCATTTCCCGTTCATTATTCCGGAAGACAAGCGCACCATCTCGCTTAAGGAGTCATACCCGCGCTATTTCGCCGAATATGTGACATCGGTCAACTATGCCGACGGTGCAATCGGCGAGTTGCTCGACTACCTGCGCTCGCGCGCCGACTGGCCGCGCACCATGGTAGCCATAATGGGCGACCACGAGGCCCTTGCTTCATACCGCAAGAACATGCGCTCGAACTCTGACGTAGCCGCCTCACTGATTGACCCCGACAGCAATGTGCCGCTGATACTGCTGAACGCACCGAGGCCGAGACGCGCCGACAGGCAGATGGACCAGGTAGACATCTATCCGACGATTCTTGACATGCTCGGCATAAAGCCGTTGTGGAACGGCACCGGCGTGTCGGCGCTCGCCGACTCCGTGACGCTGCCCCCCGCCGTGACCGAAAAACGCGCCGCGGCAAGCGCCACCATGATCAAGGCCGACATGCTGAAAGGCATATACGGCGCCACCGACCGTAAATGACACTGCTTATTATGAAACGTATACTCTCTCTCATACTGTTGACGGCCGTCGTGGGCATTACCCTGGTGTCGTGCGGCTCGGATGACCCTGATCCTGTTCCACCCCCCTCGGACAAGGCACCGCGCACGGTGCTTGTATACATGCAGGCATACAATTCGCTCGGTTCGGTATACGAAGGCAAGGGGTTCGATGACAAAGACCTGCAAGAGATGTGTACGGCGGCCGCGACAACAGGACTGGGTGACGCGCGTGTTATCGTATATCATCAGCCCCGTTGGAACCATGGCGCGGCCTCGCTGCTTGAGGTCACACCAGACGGACTCGTCACGCTCAAGGATTACGATGCCTCCGAACTCTCGGTATCCGAAACAAGGATGCGCCGCGTCATAGACGACATGAAACATGTCGCCCCGGCCGACAGATACGGCCTCGTACTCTGGAGCCATGCCTCCGGTTGGTGGAACGAGGGTGTCGACGGCCCTGAGGCCCGGCAGACACCCGCGCCGCGCTCGTTCGGCATAGACAGCCCTACCGACGACCAGCGGTACACCATGAGCATCACCTCGCTTGCCGACGTGCTTGGCGACCGCACGTTCGACTACATCTATTTCGACTGCTGTTTCATGGCCTCGGCCGAGGTGGCCTATCAGTTGCGAAACGCCACGGGCACCATAGTGGCATCGGCGGCTGAACTCCCCTCGAACGGCATGCCATACGACCTGACACTGCCGATGCTTGTGGCGTCAGAGCCTGATTTCACCAAGATAGCCAGCACGGTATTCGGGCATTACGATGCCGCATACGTTCCCTACCGGTCTTCGGCACCGCGCACCGACGACTCATACGGATGCACCATCTCGGTAATAAACACCTCGCGGCTGACCGGCGTCGCCACATTGCTCAGTGCCGCCTACGACTCCGGCGCCACCCTCCCCGCCGATACCCGGCTGCAGGAATTTGCACCGCGCACCGCACCCGGCAACTATTGTGACATTGAGGATTATATCAACAATCTTTCCGGCATCAGCGCTGCCGAAGTCACACTTCTCAGGCAGACGCTGCACGATGCCGTGCCATACCAGGGCGCCACACCGGGCATAGACATGATAAACCGTTTCGACATCAGCGTTCACTGCGGCCTGTCGGTCTACGTAGGCACGCTCGCCGACCCGGCGCGGCAACACAACTACAAGACTCTCGACTGGTACCGAGACGTGGCATCGGCCTCTCTCTAACCCCATAACCGACACTTTTACAGCAACCTTACCCCAAGGCAGATGATACAGAATCTTTTCCCGACCTCAACACCCGCCGACACAACCAAAATCGCCGACATCACTAAAGATGTGAGCGAACTGAAATCGCTATCATTCAACGATCTGGTCGACAGGCTGGCGCACGACATGGTCAACTTCGCCATAAACCTTACAATAGCGATAGTTGTATTTTACCTTGGCCGTTTCGTCATCAACAAGATATACCGGCTTGTAGGCACTATCTTCATCAGGCGCAACGTCGACCGCTCACTGAGCACCTTCGTACTGTCGCTGATAAGGATTGTGCTGTATTTCATCCTTATAGTTACGGTAATCGGTATTCTCGGCATCGAAACATCGTCGTTCCTGGCACTGTTCGCATCGGCCGGCGTCGCAATCGGTATGGCCCTGAGCGGCACGCTGCAGAATTTTGCCGGGGGCGTGCTGATACTGTTCCTCAAGCCATACCGCATCGGCGACTACATTGAGGTGCAGGGTTATGCCGGCACCGTGCGCGAGATACAGATATTCGCCACCATCATCACCACGTTCGACAACAAATCGATCTCCATCCCCAACGGTCCGCTGTCGACCGGCTCGGTAAACAACTGGTCAAAAGAGAAATACAGGCGTGTGACCTGGTCAATCGACATTACCTACGGCGACGATGTCAATGCCGCACGCGATGCCATACTCACCATGTTCGAGGCCGACGAGCGCATCATGCCCGGCACAAAGTCTGAAACCATCACAGACGTCACGGTATCAGAAGACAACTCCATCTGCCACACCCAGACAGGCGATTGCGTTAATCTGCCAGATGACAATGATGACACTACACCAGTGCACAATGCCGCCGACAGCTCACAGGCAACCGCCCACAACACACCCAAGCGTTCGATATGGGACAAGATCATGCACCGTCACCGCCGCATTAAGGAAGAGTATGAACTACGCGAGAAAAAACGCGACGCCGACCTGCGCGCCCTGCGCCCGAGCATCGACTACACGCCCAAGGTTCTGGTAAACGAACTGGCTGCATCGGCCGTGAACCTGCAGGTGCGCGCCTGGGCCAAGACATCAGACTACTGGAACGTATTCTTCTATTACAACGAGCGTTTCTATAACGAGCTACCCGCCCACGGCATCCACTTCCCCTACCCCAAACTCGACGTCACCCTCACCCCGCAGCAGCCCTGACCAAAGTCATAGGGTCTTTAGGGTCTCCACCACCCTTTCTTGCCCCGGGGCAAACAAAAACAGCAACCGGCTTTTCTGCTGGTTGCTGTTTTGTTGTATCCCCGTAGGGAGTCGAACCCTAATCGTCGGAACCGGAATCCGATATTCTATCCATTGAACTACGGGGACAGGTATTGCCTCCCGCTGGCGGGAGACTATCGTGTCTTATTCTCAGGGAATAAGGTTATATGCGCGGAATACTTTCTGAATCTTTTCAAGCGCGAACTCCACCTGCTCTCTGGTATGGGTGGCCATGAGGCTGAAACGAATCAGCGTATCCTGGGGTGCCACAGCCGGCGAAACCACGGGGTTCACGAAGAGTCCTTCGTTGAAGAGGTCGCGTGTGATGCCGTAGGTCTTGTAGTCATCACGAACAAACAGAGGAATAATCGGGGTGGTTGTGTTGCCGATCTCGCAGCCCATATTGCGGAAACCTTCAAGCGCGAAGTTGGTGATTTCCCAGAGGTGTTCCTGACGTTCGGGCTCAGACTCGAGAATGTCGATTGCCTTGAGCGCCGCTGCCGTAGATGCCGGGGTAATCGAGGCGGTGAAGATATATGAGCGCGAATGGTGACGCAGATAGTTCGTAATCTCCTTGTCGCAGGCGATGAAACCGCCGAGCGATGCAAACGATTTGGAGAATGTACCCATCACGAGATCAACATCGTCTGTAAGGCCGTAATGGTTTACCACGCCGCGGCCACCTTTGCCGAACACACCGATGCCGTGGGCTTCGTCAACCATCACTGTAGCGTCATACTTTTTGGCCAGACGCACAATCTCGGGCAGGTTGGCTACATCGCCCTCCATCGAGAACACCGAGTCGGTGACAATGAGTTTCACCTTGTCGGGCTCACATTTCTGGAGCTGCTTCTCGAGGCTGTCCATATCGTTGTGCTTGTACTTGAGCACGGGCGAGAACGCCAGACGCGAGCCCTCGATGATCGAGGCATGATCCTGCTCGTCGCGGATGATATAGTCTTCGCGGCCGGTGAGACAGCTCACTACGCCGAGATTCACCTCAAAGCCCGAAGAATACACCATCACATCCTCTTTGCCGATATATTCGGCGATACGGTGCTCAAGCTGCTTGTGTATGTCGAGCGTGCCGTTGAGGAAGGGTGAACCGGCGCAACCGGTACCATATTTCTTAGTCGCCTCGATGGCGGCCTCCTTGATGCGGGGATCGCTCACCAGACCCGAATAGCAGTTTGAGCCGAACATGAGCACCTTGCGGCCGTTAATCACGACCTCGGGTTCCTGCTCTGAAGATATGGCCCTGAAATAGGGGTATACCCCTGCTGCCTTGGCCTGCTGAGGAGCAGTATACTTGGCGAGTTTTGCTTGAAGTAACTTCATAGAGTGATTACATGAGACGTGGCGCAAAAATCTGCACAAAACTGCATGACGTGTGTATTTGCGCGTTCCGAGGCACAAAGTTAGTTATTTTCGGCCAAAAATCAATAATAAATTTTCAATATGTGGCAAAAAACTCAAATTATTCAACAGACGCCGTATGAAACGATATGCCTGCGGCGTTATCGCAACGACAATATGCCACTGTGCCGACAGTTCAGAATTCAAGGGAATATGACTGGTATACCACCGAACGCCCCCCGAACTCCTCTTTATGCGCCGTCATGTTAGTGTTGAGGAAACGGCCATGATCTTCGTTAGAGGTACCGAAGTCGAAATATCTGTAACCGGGGAATACTTCAAAAACAAGGCTGTGGTAAATGGCATCCACTGCATAACTGTCGCGGGCCTCCTCGGTGGCGGCGGCATACTGCAGATGGAGCACGCCGCTCTCGGGCATCACATAGACTACGGCTCCGGCCACGACAGCACCATCCTTACAGGCCACAAAAAGCCTTATGTTTTCGGGAAACCGCCCGTGCAGCAGTTCCATCTCCGCATATCTGTGCACCGGAACCGTGTTGTGGCGACGGCGCCGGTCGTCGACGATTATTTGCCACAAGTCTGCAACCGAGATTGTCTCCTCAACCGTTATTTCGAATTTACGGGCGCGTTTCGCAGCCCGTTTGCCCAGTCGCGATGAAACGGCGTCTGGCAGCGTCACCACAGTCGCCAGATTGAAATAATCAATCTGCGCGCCGTTACGGAAAAGGGCGTACAGGTCTTCATCGGCCGGCATGGTGTGATATATATAAGGCGTCGGGCGATATTTTATCCCTTTTATACCGTTATGGCCGGCATAACGGCGCAGGGCATCGAACCATACCAGCGGATCCTGCGCCCTTGTGCGGGGCGTCATCACGAATCCGCCGTAGGTGAGGCCGCCATGACTCACAAGCCAACCGTCAGAATCGACAGTGGCGGGCAGGATTGTCTCCCACTCGCCATTATCGTCGGTGATTATCAATGAATTGTCTTTGAAACGGTCGGCATGGTAATCCATATAGCCGCGGTAAAACAGAAATGTGCCGTTCTTGGATGCCTTTACAAAGGCATCCCATTGCCGGGCCATTTCGTGGCTGTACCTTATGACCGCCGTCATCGCAGGCTTGCTGTACCGTCGCGCAGCCGTGAGCGCGGATTATTTCGCGGGTTCCTCGGTAACGCCCGCGATTTCTGGGTCGATGAGGATTCGGCCGCAATACTCGCAGACGATGATTTTCTTGTGCATCTTGATTTCCAACTGTTTCTGGGGCGGAATGCGGTTGAAACAGCCGCCACAGGCGTTACGCTGGATGTAAACGACACCCAGACCGTTGCGGGCGTTCTTGCGGATACGTTTGAAAGCAGAAAGTGTGCGGGCATCGATAAGGGGCTCTACATCCTGGGCCTCCTGACGCAGACGCTCTTCGTCCTGACGGGTCTCGTTCACGATCTCCTGCAGTTCTGTGCGTTTCTCGGCAAGTACATGCTCGTGGTCGATGACCTTTTCGCGTGTGGCCTCGATCTCGGCCTGTTTCTGCTCGATCTGGCGGCTGTATTCGCCAAGATGTTTCTCGCTGAGCTCTATCTCAAGGCTCTGGAACTCCACCTCTTTCGAAAGCAGGTCGAACTCGCGGTTGTTGCGCACGTTGTCGAGCTGTTCCTTATAGCGCAGAATCTTCTGCTGCGAGTCGGCGATCTTAGCCTTCTCCTCGGCGAGACGGTTGCGCAGGTCGGCGATCTCGTTCTCGTAGTTTGTGATACGGGTCTGCAGACCAACGAGAGAGTCCTCAAGGTCTTTCACCTCAAGGGGGAGCTCGCCGCGGATTGTTTTGATACGGTCAATTTCGCTGAGAATGGTCTGGAGCTTGTAAAGCGATTTCAGACGGCTCTCAACCGAGAGAGATTCAGGTTTATTTTTTTCAGTAGCCATGCTAACGTCTTGCAATTCTTGGTTGCTGTTTATGACATCGAAACCGGCCGCGCTCACAGATAAAGCACCGGATTTTTTTCGGCGGCTGATTTCCAGACTGCAAAGTTAGGGAATTTTTCTGTAATAGCGCGATAAAAAATCTGTTTTGTGCACTGCTCGGTCTCGAAATGGCCGGCATCGACAAGCAGAATGTCGCCGGTATTGTCAAGGAAATAATTGTGTTTGCAGTCGGCAGTGACCAGCACGTCGGCCATACCTGAGGCGCGTGCGGCAAAATCGCCGCCCGAACCGCCGCACAGAGCCACCCGGCGCACAGTCAGGCTCTCGGTAGCCGGACGCGAGACACGCGCCACCTCGGTGCCGAAAGCCATTTTAACGCGCGTCACGAAATCGCGCCACGGCATCGGTGCGGGCAGATGCCCCACGGCGCCAAGGCCCGACTCGTCAAGCGGCGCCACATACTCCAGGCCGAGCATGCGGGCCATCTCTACCGACACCCCTTCACGGGCGCAGTCACACGACGTGTGGGCGCTGTAGACCGACACGCCGCTCCTGAAGGCCGCCGCCACGCACCGCTCCACCCTGTCGCGACCGGTAAGACGTTTGGCGCCCCGGAACAGCAGGGGGTGGTGCGCTATGACGAGATTGGCACCTCGGGCCACAGCCTCTGCTATGATTTCCTCAGTGACATCGACACACAGCACCACACCGGTGGTGACATCAGAGGGGTCGCCCACCTGCCACCCGGAGTTATCCCATGACTCCTGGCCGGCAAGCGGGCAGATTTCCTCTATTACGGCAATTATGTCGTCGTGAATCATTTCTCCTTGAGATCGAGAGCCAGCTGGAGCTCGTCGAGCTGTTTCTGGTCAAGAGCCGCGGGAGCGTCGAGCATGACATCGCGGCCCGAATTGTTCTTGGGGAAAGCGATGCAGTCGCGAATCGAGTCGAGACCTGCGAACAGGCTCACCCAGCGGTCAAGACCGTATGCCAGACCGCCGTGAGGGGGCGCGCCATATTTGAATGCGTTCATCAGGAACCCGAACTGCTCCTGCGCCTTCTCGGGAGTGAAACCGAGAATCTCGAACATCTTGGCCTGCAGCTGCGAGTCATGGATACGGATCGAGCCGCCGCCGACCTCCACGCCGTTCACGACCATGTCATAGGCATCGGCGCGAACCTCTTCGGGCTTGGTATCGAGCAGGGGTATGTCCTCCTCTTTCGGATGGGTGAACGGATGGTGCATGGCCATCAGGCGCTGTTCCTCGTCGCTCCATTCGAACATGGGGAAATCAACCACCCAGAGGCAGGCGAACTTGTTCTTGTCGCGCAGACCCAGCTGGTTGCCCATTTCAAGACGGAGCTCGCACAGCTGCTTGCGGGTGCGCATGGCATCGTCGCCCGACATGATCAGAATCAGGTCGCCCGGCTCGGCATCCATGGCCTTGCGCAGTTCCTGAAGTGCCTCCTGGCTGTAGAACTTGTCGACCGACGACTTCACTGTGCCATCCTCGCCTACGCGGGCATAGACAAGACCTTTGGCGCCGATCTGCGGACGCTTGACATATTCGGTGAGCGCGTCGAGCTGTTTGCGGGTATAATGTGCGGCACCCTTGGCGTTGATGCCGCCGATGTATGCGGCCGAGTCGAACACGCCGAACCCATGCCCTTTCATGACATCCATCAGTTCGACGAACTTCATGCCGAAACGCAGGTCGGGTTTGTCACTGCCGTAATATTTCATGGCGTCGGCCCAGGGCATACGCTGGAAGTCGCCCTCGAGCTCCACGCCGCGCAGTTCCTTGAACAGGTGCTTGGCCATACCCTCGAAAAGGCTGATCACATCCTCCTGCTCAACAAAACTCATCTCGCAGTCGATCTGGGTGAACTCGGGCTGACGGTCGGCACGCAGATCCTCGTCGCGGAAACATTTCACAATCTGGAAGTATCGGTCCATGCCCGAAACCATCAGCAGCTGCTTGAGGGTCTGGGGCGACTGGGGCAACGCATAGAACTGGCCGGGATTCATGCGCGAGGGCACCACAAAATCTCGGGCGCCTTCGGGGGTCGAGCCCACAAGCATCGGGGTCTCGATCTCAAGAAACCCTTTAGAGTCGAGATAGCGGCGCACCTCCATGGTCATGCGGTGGCGCAGCTCAAGATTGCGGCGCACGGCTGCGCGGCGCAGGTCGAGGTAACGGAACTTCATGCGCAGGTCGTCGCCGCCGTCGGTGTCGTCCTCGATGGTGAACGGCGGAATCTCCGACGGGTTCAGCACCTCAAGGCCCGAGGCGATGATCTCGATGTCGCCGGTAGGCAGATTAGGGTTCTTGGCCGAGCGCTCGGCGACTTTGCCCTTTATCTGTGCCACAAACTCGCGGCCAAGATGATTGGCCTGCTCGCAGAGGGCGGCGTCATCGGCGTTGTTGAACACCACCTGCGTGATGCCGTAACGGTCGCGCAGGTCGACGAACGTCATGCCGCCCATCTTGCGCGTTCTCTGCACCCAGCCGGCCAGGACCACATCCTTGCCGGCATCGGCGAGCCGCAGCTCGCCGCATGTATTGGTTCTGTACATTGTCAGTTAGCTTATTTTTTGCAAAGTTAATAAGATTTGGCCGTATATTGCATCCGTTTTCGTAAATTTGTCACCGTATGAAACCTGCCATGAACACAAACCGCTTTTCGGTACGCCTCGCAGGCCTGATAGCGTCACTCATTTTTATAATGGCTTTCACGGCATGTGCCACGCGCTCCGCGAATGAGCCTAAAGACACTGAGACCGCCTCCACAGCCGAGGCCCTGGGGCGGCTCGACCGCGTGATGGATCGCTCAGACGCCATCGCACGCGAGAAAAGCCACAGGCTCGACAGCCTGAAACGGTCATACGCCGCTGCCACAACTCCCCTCGAACGTTACCGCGAGCTTGAAACGCTGTTCCGCGAATACCGCTCCTATTCTATGGATACCCTGCTGCTTGTATCGCGCGAATGTGTAAAGACGGCCCGGCAGATCGGCAACGACTCACTGCTCTACAACGCGATAATCATGGAGGCCGAAAGCCACAAGGGTGTCGGTGACTATACCACGGCGATGGCACTGCTTGACCGCATCCCGCGCCCATGGCGCGACACATACCACCGGCGCATACTCAACCGCTATTGCTCAATATATTACTCGCTTGTAGAGCATTCCACCACCGACCAGGATTACCGGACCAATCTCGCCTGCCTTGAGGCCTACCGCGACTCGATTATCACCATCTCAGAACCCGGCTCGACAGACTATTGGCTCAATACTGCCGCAAAGCACCTGGGGCGGAATGACTACAATGGATGCCTGGCCGCTCTCGACTCGCTTGAGGCCGCGCAGGGTGGCCGCATTGACCTGGGCGTGCTGTCGTTCACCCGCGCCCGCAGTCTCGAAGGTCTCGGCCGCATCGACGAGGCGAAATACAACTATGCCGTGGCCGCGGCCCATGACCTGAATCTCTCGGTTCGCAAATACGAGGCACTGCAGGAACTGGCGCGCATACTTTCGGCCGAAGGTGACGACCCGAGGGCGTTCCGCTACATAATGCGCGCCATCGACGACATCCATACCAGCCACGCCACAAGCCGCATACAGCGAATATCAACCTACCTGCCCATCATCACGGCATCATACACCGACGCGCAGGAGAAATCGGCCCGCAACAAGAACCTGTGGCTCGTAATGTCAGGTGCGCTCCTTGCGGCCCTGTGCTGCGCGGTAGTCTTCGCCATACGCAAGAACAAGCGCCTCAACCTCGAGCGTCATGCCCTGGAACGCAAGAACATCGAGCTTGAAAACCTTCGGGCGCGCCTCAGCGAAGCCAACCACCGCCTGCAGGAATCGTCGAAAGTAAAGGAGCAGTATCTGGGCTACCTGTTCAATCTCTGCGCCGACTACATCGGGTCGCTCGACAAATACCGGCTGCAGCTGTCGCAACGCATCAAGGCAGGCAAGATTAAAGATATCGACGCAATACTGGCCACACCCCAGGGGTCCGAACATCTGCAGTCGTTCTTCCAGAAATTCGACTCCATCTTCCTTGACATCTTTCCCGACTTCATCTCCAGGTTCAACGCTCTCATGCAGCCGGGCTACGAACTCGAGCCGCGGCCCGGCGAGCTCCTCTCGCCCGAGCTGCGCATCTATGCCCTCGTGCGCCTCGGCATAACCGATTCGTCCCAGATAGCCGCGTTTCTGCATTACTCGCCCCAGACGGTCTACAACTACCGGTTCCGCGTCAGGTCACACGCACGCATTCCGCGTGAGGATTTTCCGCGTGCAGTACGCTCCCTTTAGCCATGGATACACTCAACATTGTATAAAATCATTTGTGTGGCGGTCTACTTTAGCAGTTACCGCCACTGCTTATATCATATTGGCAATAAAGCTGTTAACATTTTTAACAATCTACTTTGGCATTTACTTTGACTTTACCTCGTCCTTTCCGCATATTAATTTTGCAACCGAAACAGCACAACCGAAATCACCAATCATAACACCTTAAATCACATCTGCGAATGAATACATTCATCAAAACCCATGTGAGGTTAGTCGCGGTATTCCTGCTCATGCTGGCCGCACTCCCGTCACTGGCACAGGTGCAGGTATCGGGTCTGGTTCTTGACCAGGATCACGAACCTGTAATCGGCGCCACAGTAAAAGTCAAAGGTACATCCACAGGTACCGCAACCGACATCGACGGCCGGTTCACCCTCCAGGCCCCGTCGGCCAACTCCACTCTTTCAATCAGCTATGTCGGCTACCTCCCGATGGAGATTGCCGCAAACTCGCCCGAACTTGAAAAAGGAGTCGTTCTCAAGGAGAATGCCGAGGTTCTTGACGAAGTAGTCGTAATCGGTTACGGCCGAGTCAAGAAATCAGACGCCACCGGCTCTGTAATTGCCGTCAAGCCCGACGATTTCAACAAGGGCAACCGCACCTCGGTGCAGGAGGCCATGGTCGGCAAGATTCCCGGCGTGAACGTCGTCACTTCGTCGGGCGCACCCGGCTCGGGTGCCACCGTGCGCATCCGTTCGGGCGCGTCGCTGTCGGCCTCGAACGACCCCCTCTTCGTTGTTGACGGTGTGCCCATCGACAACTCCACCATCGAAGGGGCCTCGAACCTCATCGGCGGCATCAACCCCGAGGATATCGAGACATTCACCGTGCTCAAGGACGCCTCGGCCACAGCCATCTACGGTTCGCGCGCATCTAACGGCGTCATCGTAATCACCACCAAGAAAGGCGCCGACAGGCTCAAGGTCACCTACACAGGCTCGTTCGCCATCTCCACAAAGACAAAGAGTCTTGAGGTGCTTGACGCCGACGAATTCCGCAAATTCGTGCCCACGATCACCGGCGTTCCCTCTGATGCCGTCTTCGGCACCGCCAATACCGACTGGCAGGACGAGATATACCGCACCGCCTTCGGTACCGAGCACAACCTCTCGGTTGCCGGCAAAATCAACGCCATCACCACCCCCTACCGTGTTTCTGTGGGCTACACCAACCAGGACGGTATCATCCGCACCAACAAATACCAGCGTTTCACCGCCGGCGTGGCCCTCACCCCCAAACTGCTCGACGACCACCTGAACCTCAACCTCAACGCCAAGTTCTCGTATGAACACAACGACATGGTCAACAACGGCGTGGTGACCAACGCCCTGCGCTACGACCCCACCCGTCCCGTACGCACCGGCAGTTCCACAGCCGCAACCGACCCGGGCCTTGGCTACTTCATCTGGATGAACGGCAACAGCCCCATGGCCATCCAGACCGACAACCCCGTCGCACAGCTTGAACTTGAGGACCGTCTCAACAAGGTCACCCGTTCGATCGGCAACGCCCAGTTCGACTACAAGATACACGGTCTCGAAGATCTGAGCGTGAACCTCAACCTCGGCTACGACATCCTGCGCTCGAAATACAACCGCACCGTGCCCGAACTCGCCGGCATGATGTACACGGGCAATCAGAAAGACGGCACCGGCCTGGTATACAATTCCATCCAGGACAAGAGCAACCTCCTGCTCGACGCCTACGCCAACTACCACCACAACTGGGGCGGCAAGCATGACTTCTCGGCCATGGCAGGTTACGGCTGGCAGCACTTCTGGCGCAAGTACGACGCCACAAACCATGACCCCGAAGGCAACGAACTCTCGGCAAAGCGCCATTACAAGACCGAATACTATCTGGTATCGTGGTACGGCCGACTCAACTACTCGTTCGCCGACCGCTATCTGCTCACAGCCACCCTGCGCGCCGACGCCTCGTCGCGTTTCGCCAAAGACAACCGCTGGGGCTACTTCCCCTCGGTGGCAGCCGCATGGCGCGTGATTCAGGAACCGTTCCTGCAGGAACAGTCAACCCTCTCCGACCTGAAGATCCGCGTCGGCTACGGCGAGACAGGCCAGCAGGACATCATCAACGACTACCCCTGGATGACAACCTACTCCATCTCTTATCCCGAGTCGTCATACCAGTTCGGCGACAAATGGTACGAGACATACCGTCCCAACGGCTATGACAACGACATCAAGTGGGAGACCACCCGCACATGGAACTTCGGCGTGGACTTCGGTTTCCTCAACAACCGCATCTTCGGTTCGGTCGACTACTACAAGCGCCATACCAAAGACCTGCTCAACACCATCAACGTACCTGCCGGCGTGAACTACGCACCCGTGCTCACCACAAACATCGGCTCAATGGACAACCAGGGCGTCGAGGTTGCCCTCAACTTCGTGCCCGTTTCGACCAAAGACTGGGA
Source organism: uncultured Porphyromonadaceae bacterium (assembly GCA_938027385.1). Classification (GTDB taxonomy): domain Bacteria; phylum Bacteroidota; class Bacteroidia; order Bacteroidales; family Muribaculaceae; genus UBA7173. The sequence goes on from CALJBF010000108.1 coordinate 27,781, forward strand.
ATGGAGCATCGGCCTCAACTACACCTGGCAGCAGTCGAAGATCACCAAGCTCAACGTTGTCGACTCAGACTACAACTTCGTGAACACCGGCGCCATCTCGGGCACCGGCAAGACAGTGCAGGTATTCATGGTCGACCAGACCCCCTACACATTCTATCTGGCCAAACAGGCATACGACGAGGCCGGCAAGCCCATCGAAGGCCAGTACGTGCAGCCTGACGGCACAATCAGCCCCACCGAGACCAAATACGCCACCGGCAAGAGCGGCCTCCCACCCCATCTGCTCGGTTTCAACACCCGCCTGAGCTACAAGAACTGGGATCTGGCCATCTCGGGCCACGGCTCGTTCGGCTCATATATCTACAACTACCTGCGCGCCGACCAGTACCTGACCTCGGCCTACTCTGACCAGGGCAGTTTCTCGAACATATTCAAGTACACCGCCGACCAGGGTTTCGAGAACCAGCAGCTCTACTCTGACTACTGGCTCGAGAAGGGTGACTTCTTCCGTTTCGACAACATCACCCTCGGCTACACATTCCCCCGCCTGTGGAACAACCGCTCGACCCTCCGCGTCACACTGGGCGTGCAGAACGTGGCCACCATCACCTCTTACACCGGCATCGACCCCGAGATCTATTCAGGCAACAGCTCATGCCCGGGCATCGACAAGGAGGTATATCCGCGTCCGCGCACATTCACACTCGGTCTTAACCTTAACTTCTAACCACACAAGCCTATTCACGACATGAAAAAATATATCAAACGCATAGCCGGAGCCATCGTGGCGGCCGCCGCCCTGATGACGGTATCGCCGGCATGCACCTCCGATCTCGACACCATGCCGCTCGACGACAACCAGCTTGTCAGCCAGCAGGTATACTCGACCTCTGACGGCTACATGGGCGTGCTTGCAAAATGCTATGCATCGCTCATCCTCACCGGCCAGCAGGGGGGCGACGGCGGCAACGGCGACCTTGAAGGCGCCAACGAAGGCTACTCGGGCTACGTGCGTCTGCTCTTCTACATGCAGGAACTCTGCACCGACAACTTCCTGATGCCCTCGTCGTCAAACGGTCTGCGCCGCTGCCTCAACTGCGACTGGGACGCCTCGAACGCCGCCGTGGTGAAATGGACATACCAGCGACTCTACATGGCCATCGCATACTGCAACGAGTTCCTGCGCGAATGCACCCCCGACAAGCTGCAGTCACGCGGCCTGTGGGACGAGCTCGGCCCCAAATGCAACGAGTACCGCGCCGAGGCCCGCATGATACGCGCATACTGCTACGCCCAGCTCGTCGACATGTTTGCCAACGTGCCCATCATCGATGAATCGGTCGGCCCCAAGGACCTGCCCGTACAGTTCACCCGCAAAGAGGTGTTTGACTATGCAGTAACCGAGCTCATGGCCATCTGCGGCGACGAACCCGGCTCTGACGACATCCTCGCCAACCCCAAGAGCGCCCTCTACGGCCATGTCGACAAAGTGGCCGCATGGATGCAGCTCTCGCGCCTCTTCCTCAACGCCGAGACATGGGGCTGCGGCAACCGCTACGCCGACGCCTACAAGTACGCCCGCAAGGTCATCGACTCTAACGCCTATCCCCTGGCCTCCGACTACCGCCACATCTTCCTGGCCGACAACAACCAGTGCCAGGAGATCATCTGGCCCCTGGTGCAGGACGGCCTGCGCGCCCAGAGCTCGGCAGGCACCAACTTCTATGTGAAAGCCTTCGTCAACGGCCCGATGGACGAACTCTACCAGACCGGCGTCGGCTCCAAGGGCTGGGGCAACGTGCGTGCCAAGACAACGCTTGTCGATGCCTTCGACCCCTCTGACGTGATGTTCGACGTAAACGACACCTGGGGCAACAACAAGGCTGACAAACGCGCATCGTTCATGACCGCCCTCCCCAACCAGGTGAAGGAGACCTGGGACGAGAACGACAACATGACATCGACCTACACCCGTGGCTACGGCTACATCAAGTGGCGCAATGTGACTAAAGACGACAAGATCTGCCCCTCTGGCGACACATACACCTCGATTGACTTTCCGCTGTTCCGCACAGCCGAGGCCTACATGACCGCAGCCGAGGCTATCCTCCGGGGAGGGGGCGGCACACCCGCCGAGGCTCTCGAACTCGTCAACGAAATCCGCGAGCGCGCCTACATGAGCGACAGATACGCCCGCGCCGGCGTCCGCTCGGATGTATCGGGCAAAATCTCGCAGAACGAACTCTCGCTTGACTTCATCCTGGCCGAGCGTCAGCGTGAATTCGCCTCTGAGTGCCTGCGCCGCACCGACTTGACCGTTTCGGCAAATGGGCCACCGGCAACAACTGGGACTGGAAGGGTGGCGAACGCCTCGGCACCGACGTGCCCGCATTCCGCGCCGTCTTCCCCATCCCCGAGGATGAGCTTGCCAACAATCCCACCCTCGAGCAGAACGACGGCTATCCGCGCACTCTGGCAAAATAACGGTTCTTTCCACCATCCCTGAACAATAAAAATAGGGAACATCACGTTGAAAAACGGTCAGCTCTGATAGTCCGGCGACCTGATTCCGAAATCATGTCAGGCAAATCCTTCGCTATCACCTCAGGT
>CALJBF010000109.1 GCA_938027385.1 uncultured Porphyromonadaceae bacterium
CCACGCCGCCGTAGAGGGCGGCCACGCGCTCTTCGTAGGCGGTGGTGGTGGGGTTCTGCAGACGGGTGTAGATGTTGCCCGGCTCTGAAAGCTCAAAAAGGTTGGCGGCGTATTCGCAGGTCTTGAAACGGTAGGCGGCGGTGGGGTAGATGGCCACCCCGCGGGCGCCTGTGGGTTCGCTGTGGTCGAGGCCGGCGTGTATCTGACGGGTCTCAAAACGGAGTTTGCTGTAATCCATATGCGGTTGTATGTTTTAGTCGGTGGGTGTAATTGTTTTAACAAAAAAAGACCGGCTTGCGTTGGCGAGCCGGTCTGTATGAGGTCTTGTTGTCTTGTCAGGGCAATCGGTAACCCGCATCCGGCTCGTGTCGGCTGCACATCATCATGTCCATCATCATCATGTCCGCGGTAGCGGGCACGAGGGCTGCGCGGCGGCTGTTGCCGTCGTGCCGGTCGGTGATGTATGCAGGGCTGTATGTTGTCATTGTGCCGTGGCTGATGCGCCCATCAGGCGGGACGCGGGATTAAGCGTTTTCATCGCTACGCTCTGAAAACTTCGGCAAAGTTACGTCTTTTATTTGAAATCACAAGCGTTATCCTGATTATTTTTAATTATATTTGATTTGAGGTCTGGTTCCGTTTTTCCGGGATTCCGATTGCGGCGTTTCCGGGAAACTGATAATGTGCGTCCTCTCGTTTCGGAATGGTCTGTTTTTCGGGGAAAGTGGCGTTTTTCTGCATATCGCCCCGGGATGAGGGGACAGGCACATAAAACTTTGCAATAAATGTGTGAAAATTGGTAAACTTTGGGGAAAATTTGTTATCTTTGCCCCCGGAAAACTGTGCCATGACCCGACACCTGCCGTCTTGTGGCCCGTAGTCAGCTAATCCTCAGCAAATTTTTATAGTAAATACAATACTTTCACGTTTGTATGATTACATTAGGTATCTTTGGAATCGACCCTGCGGTGTTCGCTATCGTTGCCCTGTGCACCGGTATCGGTCTGGTCGCGCTGGCCTTGTGGCTCGCCGGTCTGATTTCACCCCGGTCTTTCAATCCCCAGAAGGGGGAGGCTTATGAGTGCGGTATTCCCACCCGAGGCGCGTCTATGACCCGTTTCAGCGTGGGATATTATCTTTTCGCCATCCTCTTCCTGATGTTTGACGTCGAAACCGTTTTCCTCTTCCCCTGGGCGGTAAAGATGAAAGCTCTCGGCTATGACGCCCTTGCCTGCGTCGCCATCTTCTTCGCCATCTTAGTGCTGGGCCTCGTTTACGCCTGGCGGAAAGGAGCCCTCGAATGGAAATGAAACAGGTAACAACAAAATCCATGCCCTACGACGCATGGAAAGATAATGAATATATCGAGAAACTCGTCGACGAGCTCCGTGCCTCGGGCACGAATGTTCTGGTCGGCTCGCTCGACAAGCTTATAAACTGGGGACGTGCCAACTCGCTGTGGCCTCTGACTTTCGCCACCAGCTGCTGCGGCATCGAATTCGTGTCGCTGGGCGCCGCCCGTTTCGACATGGCCCGTTTCGGCTGGGAGGTAGCGCGTTCGTCGCCCCGCCAGGCCGACTTCATGATGGTGGCCGGCACAATTGTGAACCGCATGGTGCCCGTGTTCCGCCGTCTGTATGACCAGCTTGCAGAACCCAAATATGTAATCGCCTGCGGCAGCTGCGCCATCTCGGGCGGCCCGTTCCGCAAGTCGTATCACGTTGCCAAAGGCATCGAGGATATCGTGCCGGTCGACGTGTTCTGCCCCGGCTGTCCGCCGCGTCCCGAGGCCATGATCTACTCGATCATGCAGCTTTCGCGCAAAATCAGGGTCGAGAAGTTCTTCGGCGGCGTGAACCGTCAGGAGAAACGCGAGGATTTCTTCAAGGCTCACCCCGAGCAGGAGGCCCTCTACAACCAGACCGAGCCTGACGACGCCGACACCAAATAAACCACCCGAATCAGCATCACATAATCCACCATATACAGTATGGCCAACTTGCAGGAAAAAATCGCCGGTCTGTTTCCCGAAGCTACCTTCGAGAACGCCGATGTGCTCCGCATAAACATACCCGACGCCAAATTGCACCGACTGGTCGAGACTCTGCGCGACGACGCCGAGCTGGCGTTCGATTTCCTTATAACAATCGTAGGTATGGACTGGAACACCTCGCTGGGGTGTGTCTATTACCTGACCTCGACCCGCACAAAGCAGATCATCTCGGTAAAGACCGAGACCACCGACCGCGAGAAACCGATGCTCCACTCGATCTCGGATCTCTATGCCATCGCCGGCATTCTCGAGCGCGAGGTGTATGACTTCTTCGGCATAATCTTCATCGGCAACCCCGACATGCGCCGCCTGTTCCTTGACATCGACTGGGTCGGATACCCCCTGCGCAAGGATTATGACATGTCGGACCCCACGCTCAATCCCATCTCGATTGAGAGCGAGCGCCAGAGCGACTTCACCGACACCTGGACCGAGGATGCCGACGGCAAGGTCACAAAACATGAGCGCCGCATCTTCGCCCCGGACGATTTCGTGGTGAACATCGGTCCCCAGCACCCGGCTACCCACGGCGTGCTCCGTTTCCGCACCGCAGTCGACGGCGAGACAATCAAGAAGATCGACGTCTACATGGGCTATATCCACCGCGGCGTTGAGAAACTCTGCGAGGATCTCGGCTACCCCCAGACCCTCCATTTCATGGACCGTCTCGACTACTTCTCGGCGCACAACTATCACCACGGCCTCTGCCTCTGTATCGAGAAGGCCCTGGGCATCGAGGCTCCCCGCCGCGCCCAGGTCATCCGCGTGATGATGGACGAGCTGTCGCGTATCGCCTCGCACTGCCTCTTCCT
>CALJBF010000110.1 GCA_938027385.1 uncultured Porphyromonadaceae bacterium
TATAAAGTTGAAACGTATGTAAGTGTCGGTTGGTTCGGTCGGTTGCCTCCCGTCAGGTATCCTGTTCGGTCTTTGCGGCGTCGAGCAATGCCTTTTGCAGCACATCATCAAAGTTATCGGCCGTGTGCGAATCGAAAGCCACTTTGATCGGCAGATAGAAAATATGCTCTTTCAGAGCGACCGGGAAATATGGGTTCGACGCCAGGCGCACGGCATCCTTTTCGGTAGTGACGATGATCTTCCGCTCGCCGGGAAGGTTCTTGAACTGTCGGGCAACGGCATCGAGGTCGCGCCGCGAGAAATAATGATGGTCGGGGAACTGCCGCACCGACAGTTTCGGACTGAACCTCTTCAGATACCTCACAAGCGGTTTGGGATTCGCCACCCCGGTGAGCAACAGCACTGAATCGTCGGCGTTCAGCCACGAGAGATGCGGCGGCTGCATGGCCTCGTCGGGGAATACCGGTTCAAGAGGCTGGTATTCGAACCGCGAGAACAGCAGTTTCTGATACGGGAACAGATTGAGGCTGTTCTTGAATATGCGGTATTCTATGGCCTTGAGCTGTTCGGGACATTTGGTGACAACCACCATATCGCAACGCGAAAGCGCGCGTGCACTTTCGCGCAGGCGTCCGAACGGCAAGAGCCTGTCATAGAAAATCGGACGGTTGAACTCGGTCAGCACTATCGAAACGGTCGGTTTTACATAACGGTGCTGAAAGGCGTCGTCAAGAATAATCAGGTTGATCTTGTCGTTGACACGCAAAAGCTCATCAATGCCGGCGCAACGGTCCTCGCAGACGGCCACTGTGATATCGCGGCCGAATTTCTGATATATCTGATACGGCTCATCGCCGATGTCGCGGGGCGTCGACTTGCGGGTAGCAAGCACGAAACCCTTGGTCTGGCGCTTGTAACCGCGCGACAGCATGCCGATGCGGTATTTGTATTTCAGCAGGTCGATGATATACTCGGTGTGCGGGGTCTTACCCGTGCCGCCGGCAACGAGGTTGCCCACCACGATCACGGGCACCGTGAATTCACGCTGTTTCAGGATGTGCCAGTCAAACATGAGGTTGCGCACCCCTACCCCGAAACCATACAGTTTCGAGAGGGGCAAAAGCACCAGGTTTGCAAACAGTTTGTTCTTGGCCATCGCGAAAATTCAGCGTAAACAGGGGTTACGGATATCAGTCGAGTGTTATCATCATGGGGATACGGGCCTGTACCGGATCCATGGTGCGGATGTAGTTGTACTCTTCGTAAAGAGGCATCAGCGGACCAAGCTCCTCACGCAGCGCACGCGCTTTCATCTGGCCGTCAAACTCGCTCATGAAATCCCAGAACGACTTGCGCGGGTTGGGATATGAAACCACCTCGTATTTGGTATATTTCATGGCCGAGGCCAGCGCCTTTACAGTAGAGGTGAGGCTGCCGAGCTCGTCGACCAGACCAATCTGTTTTGCCATAGAACCGTCCCAGACACGGCCTTCGCCTATAGTCTTGATTGAGTCCTGTGGGATATGGCGGCCGTCGGCACAGCGTTTGGTGAACAGTTCATAGCCGTTGTTTATGGCTTTCTGCATGGCTGCGCGCTGTGCGGGGGTCATGGGTTCGGTTATTACGGGGAAGGCGGCATTGGCGTTGGTTGAAACGAAATCGAACGAAACGCCAACCTTCTCGGTGAGCGGTTTCACACAGGGAATGAGACCGAAAATGCCGATTGAGCCGGTGAGGGTGTTGGGCTGGGCGTAAATCTTGTCGGCGCCGCACGATATGTAGTAACCGCCTGATGCGGCATAGTCGCCCATCGAGACATAAAGTTTCTTCCCTTTCGATTTGAAATATTCAAGCGCCTCCCAGATCTGCTCCGAGGCGAAAGCCGAGCCGCCGCCTGAATTTACGCGAAGAACCATCGCCTTTATGTCATCGTCATCGGCGATGTCGATGATGTCGGGCACCATCTTTTCGGCGGATATACCCTCGCGGCCTGAGTCAACGATATCGCCGAACGCATAGTAGACGGCAATCTTGTTCTTGTTTGACTTGCGGTTGGGTATCTTGGCTCCGGTGACATAACTGTCGTAGCTGATTGAAGGAAGATCATCATCCTCGCTCACCGAGAGTTTCTCTTTCAGAAAATCGCGCACCTCGTGGCCATATTTGAGGTCATCGACCATCTTGTTCTCAACGAACACCTTTGCGTCGCTGGTAATCGAGATCATCGAGTCGGCCCACAGGTTGAGGTCCTCTACCTTTATGCCGCGTGACTCTGAAATGGCCGACGTGATGTTACCCCAGATTGAATTGAGGAAAATCTCGGTCTGGCGGCGCGAAGGCTCGCTCATCGACGTGAGGATATACGGCTCAACTGCACTCTTGTATGTGCCGACCTTCACAACCTGCATCTCCACACCCACTTTGTCAAGCAGGCCTTTGAAGAACGGGGTCATGGTGGCGAGACCGCGCAGATCAACGGCACCGATGGGATTCAGAAAAATATTGTCAGCCACCGAAGCAATGTAATAGTCACCCTGGGTGTAATTGTCGGCATACGCCACAATCCACTTGCCATCCTTGCGGAAATCGGCAAGCGCCTCGCGAATGGCCTGACGGGTAGCGGTACCCGCCGATGAACCGTAGCAGTCAAGATAGATACCTTTAATGCGGTCGTCGTCGCGTGCGGCGGCAATGGCGTCGATGATGCTCTCAAGCGATGCGGCCTTGGGCTCGTTGGTA
>CALJBF010000111.1 GCA_938027385.1 uncultured Porphyromonadaceae bacterium
TATGCTCCCTTTTGATTTAATGTGATTTATCTCAAAAACCGGCCACCGGAACGTTTAACATTTATTTTTAAACAGCCTCTAAGTTGTGGATTATTTCTGCGTATATGAATATGTCTGACGTCCGAGATCCACGGTCAGGATGTATGTCTTGCCGGTCTCAAGGTCGTTGTCGCCGTCGAAACCGCCGGTGGCGTCGCTGTGACCAAGCATCAGTGTGCCCTGGCCCCCGCCGAAGAAGAGACCCCAGTCATGGTTTATGAGCACTTTCACGCCCCAAGGGGTTTCTTTCTCTTTCACGAACTCGGCCGTGAATACTTCGGGATTGTCGGCCGACTGTGTCATCGGGGTCTCACTCCAGTCGTCATTGAGTCCGGCAAAGGTGACATCGGTCACGGCCACCAGCGTGTATGTGAGGTATTTCATACTGAAATCCATAACGTAAAGACCTTTTGCGGGAGCCGGCACGTTACCGTCTGATTCAGCAAGCACGAGCGAGCCGCCTTCGGGAACGGCGTCATCGGCACCCTTGTAGGCCGGATTCCACTCGGGCGAGGTATACACACGGTAACCCCATTCCGAATCAATCCAGTGCGCGCCGCCGTAGCTGAGCGAGCTTTCGTCATAAAGGGTGAGATAGTCATCGAAACCGTCCCATGTCACAAGACCCGAGAAATACAGGTGAGTGTCTATTTCGGGCTCGGGCGCGGCATCGCCGGCACCTACAGTCCATTCCATCGGATTGGAAAGCGTGACAAGCAGGGTTGTCTCTCCGGCGGGGAGGTCTACGGTCACAGCCGTTGCCTGGGTGCCGAACGTAAGGTGCGAGGCATCTCCGCCGAAACCGATGGTCTGCGGCACGCCCGGGCCGTCGGCGGTCGTGGCGGTGTCATAGAGTGTGCCCTGTCCCGAAAGGGTTATGGTCAATGTAGAGGCCGCGGGGAGGTTCACCGGAAGGCTCCACTGGTTGGCATTCTTGTTGAATGTCATTTCGCCCGAGATGTCGCCCGATACTGCAAGATTATCGATATGCAGGGCGCTCCACCACCCTTCCACAGTGTTTACGGTGGTGTAATAGCACCCTTCGGCGCCGGGGAACCAGAAGTTCCAGCGAGAGTCGTCTGAGGCGGCGTAGAACGATTTCCCGTCCACGCCAAGGTTGCCCCAGACCACATCGTTGCCTTCGCGCAGGAACCAGTTGAACCAGGCCGCCACACCCATGAAACCGGTGTAGATGCCGTCGGCCTGGGGCGAATACAGTGTCATGCCGGTCTCGGCCAGGTTCGGATCGATCACATAGCCCACGGTCATGTCAATGAAATACGGAGTGACGTTTATCACAAGCGGTTCGCTGTACTTACCATCGACGTTAGCCGCGAGCGAGCGTTTGATACGCACGTAAAGCGGCGCTTTCACACCCCCTTCGAAACCGAGGCGGCTCAGGTAGCTGTTGAGCTGGCTGCAGGTGTACTGGCGCCCGTAAGTACCCACGGGCACTATGTCATCGACCGTCTGCAAGAACTCGGGGGTGGCCGAAAGCTGGATGGTATTGGTCACCGACGACGGGGGGAGCGACACACCGGGGTCCGACAGCGACAGCGTGCCGTCTTCGTTCCAGTACAGGCTCAGCACAAGGGCATCGAGATGATTGCGGTCAAGCACGATGTCGGTCGCGGCCGAGCCGAGTTCGGGAGCCAGCGGCCCCGAGGTATAGATCAGGTCCTGGTCATTGTCGCATGATGCCAGGGTCAGGGCCATCGACGCCAGCAGAACTGATGAAATATATTTTAAAGACATTTCGGTATCAGGTTCAGGTTAATAAAGCTCGTTTTTGAGGTTGGGATTGGCCGAGAGCTCGCTCAGAGGAATCGGGTAGATATTGTAGCGGGCGTCGACCGCCGAACCGTTCAGCACACCGCCTTTCCACTGCCAGAGATATGTGTCGGTGGTGAACCGGTCGTAACGCACCAGGTCAGTGCGGCGTAGCATCTCGTGATACAGTTCGCGGGCACGCTCGTCAAGCAGGAAATCGAGAGTGAACTCGTCATCGCTGATGTTCTCCCAGTCATTGCCGAAGGCGCGCTCGCGCACCTTGTTCACCAGCTCAAGCGCCTCGGTGCGGGTCATGCCCGTGCCGCCGCGTAACACGGCCTCGGCAGCGCTGAGATAGATCTCGGAAAGACGGAACATGGGATAGTCGGTCGAACAGCCGCGTTCGGCCGAGTTCGAGGCTGCCTCGCCGGCATCGGTGAGGTTAGTCCATTTCTCGCTGAAATACCCCTGGCTGTCGGTGGTGATGCCGTCGGTAAAGTATTGCTCCTGACCGTCAGACCAAAAAAGGTTGCGCTTGTCGGCGGGAGCGAATTTCGCTGGGAGTTCGCCACGCACGCGCCAGTTACCCCAGCCGTTGGCGATGCCGTATTTGGCGGGATCCTGCGTGGAGTTGTTGCCGCACGACGAACAGATTATATTCGTTGCCGAACCCCAGGTGGTAGCCTGGTCGGCATCGGCGGCGAAAGCGAAGATAATCTCGTTGGTGCGCTTGTGGTTGTCGGCGTTGAAAAGCCTGGTATAGTCGGCCTCAAGAGTATAGCGGCCGCTGCCGATAATTTTTGATGCGTAAGCGATGCAGTCGGTATAGTGGTCGTCGCCGGTGTAAACCTTGCCGTTGAGCGCCAGGCGCACGCCGAGCGCACGGGCACTGTTCTTGTCGGCCTGCCCGTAATGGTTGGTCTCGGGGAGGAGGGCGTCAAGCTCATCAAGCTCAGAGGTAATGAACTCATATAGCTGACGTCCGTCATAAGCCTCGGGGATGAAAGCCGTGGTGGGCGACTCGCTTGTAACGAACGGGCCTTTGCGGAACAAGTCAAGCACGAAATAATAGTCAAGGGCGCGGATAAAGCGTGCCTCGGCGGCATACTGGCGCAGAAGAGCCTGTTCGTCGGCGGAGAACTTAGAGATGCTGCCCTCGCCGCAATAACGCAGGAACTCGTTGCACAGCGCTATCGAGTAATATAGACGGTAATAGGTGTCGGCCACCCAGACGTCTGACGCGTCCCAGGTCATGTAGGTCAGTGGAGCGAGATTCTCGCCCGAGAGCCAGGTGTTGGCCACCTCGTCGGTGGCGGCTTCCTGCATGTTGAAAAGGTTGCGCAGAAGATCCTGCCCCTTGTTGCTTGACAGGTCGACATTGCCGGCACGCTCCTGGCCCACAAGCGAGTATGAGCCATATATTTTAGCCAGCACGGATTTGTAGCCCTCGACGGTGGCATACACCCGGTTCGAGTCGGTGCCGATCACAGGGGTCTGATCGAGATCGTCGGTGCACGACACGGCCGCCAGTGCCAGCAGGGCCATTATGATGGAATATATTTTTTTCATTGTTGTTGACACGGGGTTAGAAGTTAAGGCCGACGGTGAGCGAGAATGTGCGCGGGCGCGGATAAGTGGAGTTGTCGATGCCCGATGCGGTCTCAGGATCCACGCCGCTGTACTTGGTAACTGTGAACACGTTCTGCACCATTGCCGACACATGCAGGTCGAGCGAGCGGTAGACGCGGCCGAAATTGTACGAGAGCTGAATGTTGTCCATCTTCAGGAACGATGCGTTCTCGAGATAATAGTCGCTCGGATACTGGCGGTAGCGGAACTGTGTGTCGAGGAAACTCGACGACAAGTTGTTGACCGCGCCTGCACTCCACGATGTGCATTCGAACGCGCCCATGTTTGCCTGGGCGCCGTTGTAGACATAGTTGCCGGTCTGGGCGCGCAGGGCTGTGCTGAGAGTCCATTTCTTCCAGCGCAGCGAGGTGCTGAGGCCGAAAATCCAGTCGGGGGCGCTGCTGTGGCCGTAGTATTTGTCGTCTTCGTTCACCACGCCGTCATTGTTGAGGTCGGCATAGACCCCTTCGAGCGGACGCCCTGTCTCCGAGTCGTAGACCTGCTTGTAGAGCTTGAAGGTGCGGGGCGTGTATCCGGCCTTGTAGATCTGGATGGGTGTCGACTCCATCCAGCCTATATAGGTGTCTGAGTCATCGGTGCCGGGCACGAGATTGAGGTTCGTGATCTTGTTGTCGAGCCATGTGGCGTTGAAGGTGGCTGTCCACTGCCAGTCAGGGGTATCGATTATGGTGGCGTTCAGGGCAAGCTCAACACCTTTGCTTGACACGTTGCCCACATTCATCAGCATTGCCTTGTCGAAGTTTATGCCGGCGGGCACGGGAACGGTGGCCAGCAGATCCTCGGTCTTGCGGGTAAAGAAATCGAATGTACCTGAGATGCGGTTGGTCAGGAACGCGAAATCAAGACCGAAGTTCCATGACTTCGTGGTCTCCCATTTGAGGTTGTCGTTATAAGCCTGGGGGCGGTATGTGGGACGCCATTGCCCGTCGATGAAATAATACGCGCCGTCAAGGCTTTCAGTATAGCTGGGTATGTAGGCATAGTCGTTGATACCGTCCTGCTGACCGGTCACGCCATAGCTTGCACGGATCTTGAGGTCGTTCATCACACCTGTGATACCCTCGAAGAATTTCTCCTGCGACAAACGCCAGGCCAGCGCTACCGAGGGGAATGTGCCCCAGCGGTGATTCCTGGCGAAACGTGACGAGCCGTCGCGACGGAATGTGGCCGTAAGCAGATAGCGGTTGGCGAAGGTGTAGTTGACACGGCCATAGTATGAGAGCAACGTGTGGCGGTTGTCCCAGGCTGTCGACATGCCGGTCTGGTCGCCGGCATCGTTGAAGGTGGGATAGGCGGGGCCGCTGTTGCGCCAGAACTGGTAGTCATAACCCACGGTTACGTCGAGAGACGAGTTTATGGCCGCGAAATCGCGGTTATAGTTGGCATAAGCCGTGAGCAGACGGTTGTGGTTCTTCTGCGGGCCCTGGGTATAATGATAGCCCCCCGAGTTATAGCCCTGAAAACTGTTCTTGCCCTGGTCGACAGTCTGCTTGCCGGTCGAATAGTCGTAGCCGCCGGTCACATGCAGACGCAGTTCGGGCAGCGGATGCAGGCGGTAGTCAAGGTCGACATTGCCCACGAAACGCCACACTTTCGAGCGGCAGTCATACAGCTCAAGCATTGCGAGGGGGTTGGCGATGGCACCCTGTGCCGGGCCACCGACATTGTCGACAGTCTCGTGGAAACCACCGAACAGCGGCGAGCCGTCGGTATAGAGCAGCTGGTTGCCGTCGGCATCAAAGGTGCCGTAGACAGGCTGGCTGGGATCATACGCGCCGGCGTTCCAGATGGCGCCGGTGTTGGCCATGCGGTTGTCGGCATAGGTGCCCTTGCCGCTGAGGTTTACGCGCAGATGGTCGTTGAAAAACGACGGATTGAGGTTCACATTGGCCGTGTAGCGTGTCGAATTGTCGGTTTTGAGGATACCGTCCTGATACATGGCGCCGAGAGCCACGCGGAACGGCAGCCAGCTGGCGGCACGGCCTGATACGGACAGACTGTTGTCGGTGCCGAACGCGGCCTGGAATATCTGATCATACCAGTCGGTGGTCTCTTTGCCCAGCAGGCTCACCTGTGCCGGGGTGCCGAAACGCGCTATTACGTCGCGAAACTCGGCGGCCGAGAGTGATTCGGCGGTCTTTGTCTTCGTCGACACTGAGTTGGTGGTCGAGAACGACACCTTCACGCCATCGCCACTGCCCTTCTTGGTGGTGATGATGATTACGCCGTTCGAGGCACGCGACCCGTAGATGGCGGTTGACGAGGCATCTTTCAGAATGGTCATGCTCTCGATGTCGTTGGGGTTGATCAGACTGAGGAAATTGCCTGACCCGGTGACACCGCCGCCGACCTCCATGGGCACGCCGTCAAGCACGATAAGTGGGTCGTTAGATGCGTTGAGCGATGCGCCGCCGCGCACACGGATAGTCGAACCGGCGTTGGGGGAGCCGCCTCCGCTGGTTATCTGCACGCCGGCGATCTTGCCGTTGATAAGCTCTTCGGGCGACGAGATGACACCCTGGTTGAAGTCTTTCTCGCTCACGGTGGATACCGAGCCTGTCAGATCGTCTTTCTTCCTGACGCCGTAACCGATCACCACAACCTCGTCGAGCACCTCGCTGTTGGGGCGGAGGGTGACGTCGACAACATTCGATGTGATGTCGGCAGTGTGGTTTTCATAGCCTACGTAAGAGAAAACGAGCTGTTTCGCCGAGGCCGGAACAACGAGGCTGTAATGGCCGTCGATATCGGTGGCCGCACCTATTTTCTGGCCGACGACCATGACCGTGGCGCCAATGAGCGGTTCGCCGGTCTCGTCGAGGACAGTACCCGTCACTGTCCGTTGTGTCTGGGCATAAGCCGACGCGGGTATAAGGATGACCGCCAGCAGAAAGCTGACAATCCATCTCCTTAATTCGGCATTGCCAATTGCTTTGTCCATTAAAAATGTGTGATTGTTTATATGATATGTTTAAGGTGATCGCGGTGTGTCTGTAATACAGTGCGCGTTGCACTGACCATGGCAAAGTTAATATCAGTCAGCGGAATCGGTGCTCTGAAATCAGACAAAAACCGCAACATAACAGACAAATCCCTGCCGCAGAGGGGTTGCGGCAGGGAAAGTGTCTCATTTGTGGCCGACGGTATCGTCGTCTGACCGGTACTGGCTCGGCTTGACACCGTACTGGTTCTGGAAACAGCGGGCGAAATATGACGGGGTCTTGAAACCGACCATATAGCTGATCTCGGACACAGTGAACCGCTGCTGCGCCAGCAGAACGGCGGCTTTCTGCAGCCGCACGCGGCGGATATAGTCGAGCGGCGCGGTGCCCATGTATTTCTTGATAAGGCGGTAGAGCTGTTTCTCGGGCATGCCGCAGAGCTCGCACAGCCGGCTCACGTTAAGGTCGGGATCCGAAACGTTCTGCTCGATTACAGACGCTATACGGGCCAGAGCTTTCTCGTTGACCGATTCGGCCTCGATGGGGCGCGACTCGGCCTCGGTGATGGCCTGTATGCGCACTTTCTCCTTGATTTCAGAGCGTCCCTTAAGCAACTGGCTGATGCGCCCCGAGAGCGACGCGGGGTCAAACGGCTTGGCCATGAATACGTCGATACCGAGCTTAATGCTCTCGTTTTCTGTGCGGTTGTCTGATTTTGCAGTGAGCATGATCACCGGCACCGAAGCCAGGCGCGGCTGCTGTTTCAGGCGGCGCACCATCTCAAGGCCGTTCATGATAGGCATCATCTCGTCGACAATGATCAGGTCCGGTATTATCGAGGCGGCAATCGCCAGGCCCGAGCGGCCGTTTTCGGCGGTGAAACAGGTGTACTGAACCTCAAGCATGCCGGTGATGAACCGCGAGATCTGCAGGTTGTCTTCCACTACGAGAATCTTAGGACGGTCAGCCCCGTCACCGGCGCTGTCGCGGCGAGCCTCGGGAATGGCGGTATCCTTGGCCGGGAGTGTGACCACGAACGATGTACCCTCCCCTTCCCTGCTGTAGAGGCTGATATTGCCGTGCATCAGCTCAAGGTATTTCTTTATCAGATAAAGACCCAGCCCCGTGCCCTCGCGCAGTTTGGCTGTGGCGGGGGCGCGGAACATGCGCTGGAAGACCAGCGGCTGGTCGACGGCCGATATGCCGACACCGTCGTCTGAGACGGCAATCTCCACATTGTCACCTGCGCGACTTATGCCGCACGAGATGGTGGCATCGTCAGCCGAATACTTGCATGCGTTTGAGAGCAGGTTGGTGATCACTGACTCGAATTTCACGGCATCGGCCTCGATAAACAGACTGGGGCACGACGAATGGAACACGAATTTCTTCTGCGGGTTGTTCTCGCGGAACAGATCGAATACGCCGCGGCAGAACTCCACCACATCGAACGTCGACAGAATCAGCAGGTTCTCGGCGCCCTCGTCAAGATTCTGCAGTTCGAGGGTGCGGTGTATCATGTTGTTGAGCCGCACGGCGTTGTCGTAGACCGTTTCGAGGCTTTTGCGTATCTCGGGGTCGCGGGCACGCTCTTTCATCAGGCTTACCGGCCCCATTATCATCGACAGCGGAGTCTTGAGGTCATGTGAGATTGACGAAAGAAACGTGAGTTTTTTCTCGACATTCTCAAGGGCCGTCTGACGCTCCTGCTCGCGGAAAACACGCAGATTGCGGCGCCGCGTGTACCATATCACCCAGCAGAGCACGAAGGCTGCCAGAAGTACATACACACATACGGCCCACCATGAGAGCCACCAGGGCGGACGCACCCTCAGCGGCACCGACACCGGTTCGGCTGGCGAACCGACGACCTTGACCAGCACCCGGTAGCGGCCCATCTTCAGGTCTGACAGCGTGAGGGTGTTGACACCCTCGGGCATTATGACCCATCCGCCGGTGGTGTCAGAGGCTGATTCGGCAAGCTTATACATGTAGCGGCGCGGGGAATCGGGCGAATAGTCAAGCGTGCTGACCACCAGCGTGACGCCTCCGCCGTAAGGGATGGTGAGGCCTTTGGCACCGCCCAGCGGATCAGAGAGGTCGAAATCGCCGCGTCCGCGGTCATGCAGTATGAGGCGTATGCTCCTGTAGTCGGTGGAATCGCCGATGCCGCGGCTGTCGACCTCGACAATCTCGTCTATTCCCCCGAGCAGCACGTTGCCGGTTATCGAGTCTTCGTATATCGCGGTATAGCCACGGGCAGCGACAGGCAGTATCGTTGTCTCGTATGTGTCGCCGTCGATGCGCCATACATTGCTCTGAGTCGACAGCCATACGCCGTTACCGACTTTCCCGATGGCATACACATTCTCATCGCTGTTTGTATGCGGGATCCTGACCACGCGGTGGTTGCCGCGGCTGTCAAATACAATTACCCCTCCGCTGAAGGCACACCATACACGTCCGCGGCTGTCGGCGCATATATGTTCGGGATAGCCGCCGGTAAGCGCGTAAAGGTCGAATTTCCGCACACTGCCGTCGGCAGGCGTGTAGCGTATCAGGGTATTATCACGGAAAAGCAGAATCCACAGGTTTCCTTCGGCATCCGTGACCACATTGTTTATCTGGTCGTTGGGAAGAGCCGAGGCGCGGTCGTGACTGTCGGTGTTCAATGACACGTCTGACACGACTGTGCCGCCTGGACCCCGGAACTTCGATTTATCGACACCATGAAGGCCCCCGAGAAAGCTTCCCACCCACAGACGGCTGTCATCCTCTTCAATGGCATATACCCAGTTGGAATTGTGCTCGCCCAATCTGTCTACGACATGGAACACATCAAATCGGTCGGCACGCCGGTCATAACGGTTCAGGCCGGCGTCGGTAGACAGCCATATATTATGGTCACTGTCCTCGTCAATGGCACGGATGCAGTTGTGCGACAGCGTGCCCGGCGAATCGGTATGCCGGTACCAGCGAGGGGCAATTCCTTCGGCAAGCCTGATAACGCCGTTGGCGCCCCCGAGCCACAGGTCGTTGCGGCTGTCACGGAATATGGCATGAATCTCATTGCTCTCACCGGAATTGGCCAGTGCGCTGAGTTTGACTGTCTTGATATGGTTTGAGTTCGACGCTATCGACAGGCCCCTCTCGTGACCGGCCCATATATTCCGACTGTCATCGGCATAGATGCACCATATCTCGTTGTCAGAGAGACTGAGCTCCTGGCGTGAGTCATGCCTGAAATGCCGCAGCGAGTCGCGGGTAAGATCGAACACTCCGTTGTCGGTGCCGACGATCAGATGGCCGTCAGTCCCCTCGGCAAGGCTTTTGACTACATTATTGTCCATCACTGAGACGCGCGACCAGCCGTCATTTGCCGGAGTATACTCATACAACGCCCCCTCTGTACCTATAAAGATGCTATGGCTGTCAGCCGATTCTACCATTGTATTGACAAACAGGTTCTTGTGGGCCGGTATACCGACTTCGGCCCTCACCGGCCTGAAACGGTGCCCGCGGCTGTCCCACCGCGCCAGGCCATTGTATGTGCCGGCATAAAGTATGCCGCGGCTGTCGCGCAGCATCGAATACACCGACTTGTGCGGCAATCCAGCCGAATGGTCTGTGACAGTGCCGTCGGCAAGCGATAGCCGGTATATGCCATACAGACTTCCGACCCAGAGCGTGCCGTCATAAGCGAGCATGCACCTTATCTCCTTGGGCATCTGCTTGTGGGCCGGTGTCACACGCCCTGTGCCCATGTCGAAAGTCATAAGGCCGTTGTTAGTCCCCAGATAAAGCAGCCGCCCCTCTTCTACAATGGCATGTATGTGCAGCCCCCTGAGCTCATTTTCGCCCACGGGATGCACAGTAACTCCGTCATAGAAAAAAAGCCCCTTGTTGGTGCCCACCCACATTATGCCACGGCTGTCGCGGTAGAGGCTGAACACTACAGTCTTGCGTCCGTCGACTTCCACGTTCTTCCAGGCGAATTCAGGTTCCGGCAACCGCGGTACGGCATAAGCCGCAACGGGCGCCAGCCACAACCACGCCACGATGACTAACAATAAATATCTTATGGTGTTTCCGATGGATGCAAGAAGTTTCATGGTATCTGGTTTTTCTTCTGCAAATATAGGCAAAACACACGAGCACGCATCGCGTGAGCACCATATAATAACTAGTCATTTCAGACAATCCATGCAACAGAACAGACACCACACCCCTCTTGACCCAAACAATGGTTTAATCCGGTCCTTAAGTTTTATAAAATTTTATAATACTGTTTGCCAAAGGGTTAAATTAGAGTTAAACACTGCATCAATGTTAAACTGCGCGGTGTTATTCAAGTCAAAGAACCAAACAAAGCGAAAAATCAACAACTTAACGAAAAGATATATGAAAAAGACTGTTTTAGGTTTAGCTATCGCAGCCATGTCGTTCACCGCTTTCGGCACCATGGCCCAGACAACCAACAATAACAACGCCGTAGCCACCTGCAACAATGAGCAGGTATGCACCGCAAACACCAAATGCCCCAAAGGGGAGTGCAACCTTTTCGAGGGCCTGAATCTCACCGAAACCCAGAAAGCACAGCTGCAGAAACTCAACGCCAACCGCAAAGCCTCGCGCGAGCAACTGGCAAAAGCACGCAAAGAGAACAAAATGCGCACTGACTCGGCCGCACGCGCTGACCGCCGCGCCTCGAAAAAACAGTACCTCGAAGAGGTGAAGGCCATCATCGGCCCCGACCAGTATGTGACTTTCCTTGAGAATGTCTACATCAACGGGGGCAACGGCCAGCGTCCCGGCAACAAGGCCGCTTTCGCCAAGGAGAACCGCGGCAAAGCCCATGCAATGCGTCCGGGCAAAGGTGACCGCAAGCTCCGCCGCGACGGCAAAGTCCAAGGCAAGATGGTGAAAGCCTCGCTCACCCAGGCCCAGGCCCAGAGCAACTAACCGGGTTCATAATATCCCGTATCCGGTCTGTCCGACTGATATTCAGGGTAGTCATTGTAGTGTCGCTACATGTAGCGACCGCAGATCCAACGAGTCAGCAAACCACTGATTCATGCGGAACAAGCGGTCGCTACATGTAGCGACCCAATGCTATTAACTTAACAGATGTGGGCGTCTGAAAGACGCTGATTTATTCATAA
>CALJBF010000112.1 GCA_938027385.1 uncultured Porphyromonadaceae bacterium
GGTTTCCATTCGGTACGCGGTCGCTACATGAAGCGACCCTACAATGAAATGATAGCATTTATACGCTAAAGGGCTTATTAGTGCATTTCGCACACAGCCTCCTGAGGTATGTGGGGAGTTATTTGAGGTAGTAGACGATGGAGGTGACCACACGCACGTTTTTCATGTAGGGGGTGGTCTGCGAGACATCCTCGATCGAGAACTGGCCCTGCGAGGCCGATTTCATCTTGCCGATTTTCGAGCCGGAATCCTGGGCGAAACGGTCGGCAGCCTCGCGGGCGGCTTTGGTGGCCTCGGCAATCATGTCGGGCTTGATGGAGTTGAGGGCGCGGAACTCATAGTTTATATATGAGTTCGAATAGGGGATGCCCTCTTTGAGCAGCTCGCTCTGGCGGTTGATGAGGGCGCGCACTTTGTCGACTTTCGAGGTCGACACCGATACGGTGCATTCGAGGGCGTATTTATAGCGGAACGAGTCTGAACCGTACTGGTTTGCGGCCGCATTATAGGTGTCGGGCGGATTGACGCTGATATCCTCCTTGGGTATTCCGTTCGAGGTAAGGAATGTGACGATGGTGTTGTTGTTGGCCGTCACCTGGTCGTAAAGACTGAGCAGGTTGTCGCCGGCCACACGGTAGGTAATGGGCCATGTGACGAAATCGGCCTCGACCTGACGCTCGGCCAGGCCGCGCACGGTCACCTGACGGTCGCGGAACGCCATGGCGTCCATGCCGCTCTTTACAAACAGACCCAGCGCCGCCAGGCCCAGGGCGATCAGCAAGGCGCCGATCACAATGTTGTTTTTAGTCATAGCGTGAAAAAATTGTTGTGGTAATATTCTATAATTGTGGATGAGTCGTATATATGTAAGACAACCTGCGAAAAACAAAGTTTAACCCGCCGACAACAAAAACGTGCGCAAATGAAAATAGCGCCGCGTCATCACGACGAGGCGCTATTTGCTTCAAGTGATTAAGGATTTTGACAATTGATATATGTTTCTGCCGCAGGCACCCGCAAAGGCACCGCGACAGAGAACAATGTCATAATTAACTGCCTAAATATTACTAATCATGCTTTTATAATAACTAAACACTACAATCTGATGAAACATGTTCATTTTACGGTGAAGGCTACGGGGTCGCCTGCCATGGCGTGGGGTGCCACCCAGAGGCGGAAATCGCCCGGCTCGACCTCAGTCTTGCCCGAGGCGGTGTAGAACGCCAGGTCAGAGGCCGGGAGGGTGAATGTAACGGTCTGCGTCTCGCCGGGGGCGAGCGTCAGCTTTTTAAAGCCTTTGAGCTCACGCACGGGACGGGCACGGCTGCCGAACAGATCCTGCACATAAAGCTGTGCCACCTCGGCGCCCGATACGGCACCGGTGTTGGTGATGTCGCAGCTGACGGTGATTGAGCCGTCGGGGGCCATGGTATGGGCCGACAGAACAGGCTTGCCGTAGGCGAACGTGGTATAGCTCAGGCCGTAGCCGAAGGGGAAGGCGGGCGTATCGCCGGCATCGAGATAGTAGCTGTCGCAGCCCGTCGAGGTCTGCCCGGCCTCAAGGGGTATGTCGTCGATAAGCATCTCGCTGGCGCTCTGATGGGGGCGTCCGGTCGACTTGCGGGCATAGTAGAGGGGCATCTGGCCCACCATCTTTGCCAGCGACACCGGCAGACGACCCGAGGGGTTGGCCTTGCCCGAGAGCAGGTTTGCCAGAGCGGGGCCCCCCATCGTGCCGGGGTGGAAGTTATAGAGTGTGGCGTCGGCCAGGGCTACCTCGTCGGCCACCGTCATGGGGCGGCCGGTCATGATCACCATCACCAGCGGCTTGCCTGTGGCCTTTAGGGCGCGCACCATCTCTTTCTGGGCACCGGGCAGCGAGATGTCGGCGCGCGAATGGGCCTCGCCCGAAAGCACTGCCTCTTCGCCGCCGAAGAACAGAATCACATCGGCGTCAGCGGCGGCCTGCGCTGCGCGGGCTATCCCCTCGGCAGACTTGTCGCGCGAATAGGCCAGACCCGGCTCGTATATCACACGGTCGGCACCGTACATCTCGCGCAACGACGTGAGTGGGGTCACGGTGCGTTCCTTTTCCATATCGAAACTCCAGGTACCGTTCTGGTCATGCTGAGCGTCGGCCATAGGGCCGGTGACAAGAATCTTCCCCTTGACATCGAGGGGGAGCACGCCGTTGTTGGCCAGCAGGATGGCGGCCTCTTCGGCAGTCTGCTGCGCGGCCTGCAGATTTTCAGGGGTATAGAACCGGCTGGCGGTCTTCATGTCGACGTACGGATTCTCGAACAGGCCGAGGCGGAACTTGAGCCTGAGCACGCGGCGCACCGCCTCGTCGACGGCGCTCTCGGGAACTTCGCCACTCTCGACGAGTCCTTTGAGCAGACGCGGATAGAGATGGTTCTCCATATCCATGTCCACACCGGCCATGATGCCCGACTTCGTTGCGACCACCTCATCGGCCGAATAGCCGTGAGGTATCATCTGCTGTATCGAACCCCAGTCGGAAACCATCATGCCGTCCCAGCCCCATTCGCCGCGCAGTATGTCGGTGAGCAGACGGCGGTTGCCCGACGAGGGGATGCCGTCGATATCATTGAACGAGCACATGAATGTGGCGGCTCCGGCCTCGGCGCCCATCCTGAACGGGGGGAGTACGATGTCGCGCAGCTGACCTTCGGGAATCCAGGTGGTATTGTAGTCGCGTCCGCCCTCGGCGAAACCGTATCCGGCGAAATGTTTCACACAGGCTGCCATGGTGTTGGGCCTGGTAAGGTCATCGCCCTGATACCCCTCTACGGTGGCCACGCCCATGACTCCGGTAAGATAGGGATCCTCGCCATACCCTTCGGCCACACGCCCCCAACGGGCGTCGCGGGCAATGTCGACCATGGGCGAGAATGTCCAGCGCACGCCGGCCGACGCCGATTCGTCGGCGGCCACAGCGGCTCCGCGGCGCACCAGGTCGGGATTCCATGTGGCGGCCTGCCCGATGGGGAGGGGGAAAATGGTCTTGAAACCGTGTATCACGTCGCGCGCGAAAACAAGGGGAATGCCCAGACGCGAGTTTTCTACCGCCTCTTTCTGCAGGCGGTTAACGGTTCCGGGGTCTACCTCGTTAAGCAGGGAACCGACTTCGCCGGCACGGATCTGCCCGGCTCGGTCGGGGGTATACCCCACGCCTGTATACTGCACGAGCTGGCCGATTTTCTCGTCGAGTGTCATCTGTTTCAACATGGATTCCACACGCTGG
The DNA here is from genome assembly GCA_938027385.1 of uncultured Porphyromonadaceae bacterium. GTDB lineage: Bacteria > Bacteroidota > Bacteroidia > Bacteroidales > Muribaculaceae > UBA7173. The sequence continues at coordinate 3,266 of CALJBF010000112.1, forward strand.
TCCACAGGCATCGATGGGTCGCCGGCATAGTCACGCTTTCCGGCGCCCACGACTGACACGGCCATGGCGGCCGTGAGTGCTGTAAGCAATATCTTATTCATCATGATAAGTAACTGGTCGAAATTATTTTAATGTTTGTTCGAGTGAAATTTTCAGGAAATTTTTCTGGATGAAGAAGGAGTGTAGCGAGCTACAC
>CALJBF010000113.1 GCA_938027385.1 uncultured Porphyromonadaceae bacterium
ACCTTGCAAAGCAGCAAAAAGAGGCGAATTCAGACAAAAAATTTGGAAAGCGAAACTGGGGAGTGTAATTTTGCCCCCGGAGATTCATGTCGGGTCTGTCTCTCGGGCCCGATATGACATAGCGAATTTTAACCCAATTCATCATGAAGAAATTTGTATATGCGCTTGCAGTGTGCCTGGTGGCATGTCTGCCGACCGGTTGCTCTGACAACGACGACCCGGATCCCCTTCCCGAGGGGGAGAAAGTCACCTTGACCGAGGCCGGAACACTACGCACCGTGTTAGGAGAAAGGGTTCTGGAGATTGAGGCAATCGATGTGAAAGGCCCGATGGATTACCCGGATCTGTTTACATTGCTTTACGCCAGTCGCGATGGCAGACTTGTCTCGATAGATCTCAGTGAGGCAAACCTTGAGGACAATACCATCCCCGCTTACACTTTCTGTGATTTCGTCAACGGCGCGCCGGCATCGGTTGACGCCCGTCCGGCGAGCATATTCGACGAATGGGAGATGACCCCTAAATTCACGCGGTTTGTGTTCCCGAAAAATCTTGAGAAAATCGGCACGTTTGCATTCGGCTACACCCGCATCGAAGAGGTGGAGTTTCCGTCGACACTTCGCGGAATCGAATCAGGTGCATTCATGGGATGTGACCATATTAAGCAGGATGTACTGTTTTTCCCCGAGGGATTGGAGTCAATCGGGTTTGGGGCATTCAAGAATGCCACGCTGAAAGATGTGGTTTTCCCGGTTTCGTTGAAAAAACTGGACATCGTAGCTTTCGATAATGCTATCTCGGGCAATGTATACTCGAAGTCACCCATACCACCGGTATGTTATGATGAACCTGTTTTTCAGGGGTGCGAGAACAGCACACTCTATGTTCCGGTCGGAGCGAAAGAGGCATATTCCAACGCCAAAGGGTGGAGCGGATTCGCGAAAATCGTGGAAACCACGGATTTCCCCCAACAGCGGTAACCCTCATTCCCCTGCTTAAAGACCCGGAGGAATTTTAAAGAACCAGACGAACCAGGCGAACCAGCAATGATGTTCCGCACGCTTCCCTGGTTCTTTTCCTTCATAGAGAACCAGATGAACCGGGGGAACCAGCAGAGATGTTCCGCATACTTGGCTGGTTCCACTGGTTCGTCTGGTTTTTTCTTTCTGTTCTCTTATTCGTTTTTTCTTTCCGTATTAAAGGAACGGGAGCGGTAGGCGTGGGATTGTGGTGGACTGGTTCGCCCGGTGGGGTATTGTCAGAAACGGAGTTCGAGGCCGGCCATGACGGTGGCGCGGGGCATGGGGAAACCGTGGTTGATTTCGTAGCGGGCGGCGGTGAGGTTGTCGCCCTTGACGAAGATGGTCACCGGGGTGCGCAGGGGTATGGTATAGGCGGCGCGGGCGTTGAGCAGGGCATAGCTCTGTGTGGTCTGTTCGGTCTTGAGGTCCCAGACGCCGAGCAGGTCTACCGAGAACTGCCACCGGCCCGGGGTGAAGGCTACCTCGCCGTAGAGTTTGTTGCGCGGTGCGCCGGTGATGCGTGTGGAGGTGTGCAGGTAGGCATAGTTTGCCGTCACCGCCCAGCGCGGCGTGATGGCGTATGTAGCGTCGAGCTCGAACCCCTTGTTGATGAAACGGCCGGTGTTCATGTTCTTCAGCGCGCCGTCGACCATGACCTGCTGTATGAGGTTGTCGCCGTTAATGTAGTAGAGGGCCAGGCCGATGTCGAGCCGCTGTCCGAGCAGGCGCTGGCGCACCGATACCTCGTAGTTGTCCATCGACTCGGGGCGCAGTTCGGGGTTGCGCGGGCCGTACATGTAAAGCTCGCGTATGGTGGGCGAGCGGAATCCCTGCCCGTAGCTGAACTTCACCGTGGTGGCGTCGAGCGGCCGTAGGATGAATCCGGCCTGGGGCACCCAGCGGTTGCCGAACTGCGACGAATGCTCAAGCCTCACACCGGCGTTGAGGCTCAGGCGGTCGTGCCACAGGGCCTGCTGCATCATGGCGTAGCCGGCGATTTCGTTGACATGGCGGTCGACAATGGGCGATTCCGTGCCGTCGGTCTTGTCGGTGTTGAAGGCGCGTCCGCCCCAGTGCTTGAAGTCGACCCCGGCGCTGAGGTGGTTCCCCTCCCAGGGGCGCATGGTCTGGTATAGGGTGATGCCGGTGTTGTAGTCGCGCGAATGGAACAGGTAGGTGCGCGGACGGTTCTGCCGGTCGAGGCCGTCGTCGATGTCATGACGCCCCCAGTTGTAGTAGGCCTGCACGCCCCCCGACGAGATTTCATAGCGGTTCCTGACGAATACCGACGTAGTGACGCGCACCATCTTCGTCCACATGTCGAGGGGGAGTTCGCGCCCCTCTTCGCCCGGGTTGTCGGCGCGGGTCTCGGTGACCATGGCGTCGACGCCGGCCTCCCAGTGGCGCGAGAAACTGTAGCTTGCGGCGGCATACTGGTTGGCCAGCCAGTAGCCCATGCCGCGGCGGTTGCCGTCGGTCGACTCATAGCTTGCGGCGGCCATGACACGCAGCCCTGCGTGGCGGTATCCGGCGCGGGCGTTGTATTTCTGCGTGGCGAAACTGCCCCCCGCGGCCCTGACGGCGCCGCTGAACCCCTCGCGCCCGGCACGGCGGGTGATCAGGTTCACCGAGCCGCCCATGGCCCCCGAGCCGTAGAGCATCGACGAGGGGCCGCTGACCACCTCCACGCGCTCCACATCGTTGGTGACGTAGGTGTCGGGCAGCGCGTGGCCGAAGACCCCGGCCCACTGCGGCTGCCCGTCGATCATGAACAGCACCTTGTTGCCACCCCCGACGCCGCGGATCGACACCGACCCGGCGGCTCCGCCGCTCACGCCGTATCCGGCCAGTCCGCGCTCGGTCACGAACATCCCCGGCACGCGGTTCTGCAGCACGGGCAGCAGGTTTGACTCGGCGCTGTTGTCTATGGTCTTGCTGTCGACCACGGTGACGTCGAGCGGCAACAGCGTCACGGGCGCCTTGACGGCCTGTTCGACGACCATGACCTCGCGGAGTGTCTTGGTCGAGTCAGTGTGCGCGGTTTCGGGTGTCGGCGTGGCGCCGGCGCTTGCGGAGAGTATACCCGCAAGCGTGATTGCCGGCAATGTAAGGGTTTTCAGCGTGATATGTCGGTTCATGTTGCAAAGTTAGCCGTAACAGGCGGTTCGCGCGTAACCTGTTTGGCGGTAAATCTTATCAAAATTCCGGCGCCCGGAAGGTCGAGGGAGATACAGGCCGTCAGCCGGCGGCCTCCTGCGACTCGCGGATGATGAGCAGCCGGTCGCCGGCACGCAGGGGGCGTTTGCCGTCGGGCACGATATAGCGGTTGCCGCGCTGTATCATCATCACCAGGCCCCCTTCGGGGAGGGTTATGTCGCGCAGGGTGTTCCCCTGTGCCAGGTGGGCGTCGGTGAGCACCAGGGTCTGCAGCGAGGCCTGATGTTCGTCGGCCAGCTCCACGCCGAAATCGTCGTCGGCCGCGGCCGAGTCATCCACAAGGTCGAGTTTCCGCGCCGCGCCGATGACTGTGGTGCCCTGCACGAGCAGCGACACCAGCGTCACGAAAAACACGATGTTGAAGATCTGCGAGGCCCCGGGCATGTCGGCCACTACCGGATAGGTGGCGAAGATTATGGGCACCGCTCCGCGCAGCCCCACCCACGACACGAACAGGCGCGTCCTCATCGTGATGCGGCGGAACGGCAGCAGGCTCAGCAACACGCTCACGGGGCGCCCCACAAGTATCATGAAGGCGCCGATGAGGGCCGACACCGCCGCCACCCCGAGCATCTCGTGCGGATTGACGAGCAGCCCGAGCATCAGGAACACCACGATCTGCGCCAGCCAGGTGAGGCCGTCCATGAACCGGGTGATGCTGCGGTGGTGGGGCAGACGCATGTTGCCCAGCACGATGCCGCAGATGTAGACGGCCAGGTAGCCGTTGCCCCCTACCGCCGTGGTGGCGGTGTAGGTGAAGAATACAGCGCCGATGATCATGATCGACAGCATGGCCGTGGCCTGTCCGGCATCCTCCTTCCCCTTGCCGCGGCCGATGCGCAGGTATGCGCGGGCCAGGTGTTTCACAACGTATCCCATGGCGAAACCCATTGCGCCGCCGGCACCGAACTGCAGCGCCAGCTGGCCCGCGAGCATCCCCGCCGAGAGGTCGCCCCCGAGGGTGGCCGCCTCGATGAGAATGATGGTGAGCATGTAGGCCATAGGGTCGTTCGAGCCGCTTTCGAGTTCGAGCAACGGACGTATGTTGTGTTTCAGCCCCACTTTCTGCGAGCCGAGGATGCCGAACACCGAGGCCGAGTCGGTCGACGACATCGTGGACGCCAGCAACAGCGACGGAATCAGGGCGAAGTGGATGTTGGTCCAGGGCATGCCTGACAGCCAGAAAATGAATCCGCCGGTGATGAGCGCCGTCAGCAGTACGCCGGCGGTCGACAGCACCAGTCCCGGCCCCAGCACCGGGCGTATGGCCGACACGCGCGTCGACATACCGCCCGAGAAGAGGATGACGCACAGCGCTATCATGCCGATGAACTGCGCGTCGTGCATGTTGCTGAACTGTATGCCCAGGCCGTCGGTGCCGAAGAGCATCCCCACGATGAGAAACACCAGCAGGAGCGGCATGCCGGTGCGGTAGCCGGTCTTGCCGATGAGTACGCCCGCCACCAGCAGGAGCGAGCCGATCAGAAGTATGTTTTCGCCGCTTATAGTCATGAGTCTGTGTTGAAAGTTACATCGGCTGCAAAGATACGCAATAGGCGCGACAATCTGAAATCGCGTGCCCGGGCGATAGCGGCTATCGAATCTTTCAAATGAAAACGGGCGCCGGAACGCGCCGCCGGTTGTTACTTTGCCGAAAAATTCAAAAGATCATGAATACAGCATTGTTTGTATGGTGCCTGATCGCAGGCATGACATTAGGGGCGTGTCTGACAGCCCTGGTAATGAAAATCGGCGCACGTCACGGAGCCGCGGCTCATGCGCCTGTGCGTCAGCGTCACGCGCGCCGGCGTTTTGTGTCGGTAGGCACAGAGCGCGAGGAATTCTTTATCCCGGGTGATCCGCTTGAAAAAGATGACGACTATGATGACGACGACCTGTGAATGTGGCGCGGCACCCCGCGGCGAGGTGGCGCGTTTCCTGGCCGACTATGCGTCGTGGCTCACGGGATGCGGCGCCACCTGCATCCGTCTGGAGAAGAATGTGGCGCGCATGGCGCGGGCGTTCGGCTGTGAGTCGCGTGTGACGGTGATGACCGGGTCGGTGCAGGTGATATTGCGCGACAGCGCGGGCGCATGCTGTGGCGAGGCATCGGCCGATGTGGCGCGCACGCCTGTCAGCTACAATATCAATACGTTGCTGAGCCGCCTGAGCTGGGATGTGGCCGACGGAAAGGTGTCGTTTGACGATGCCCGGAAACTGTTCAGGCGCATCATCAGGCCGCGTCCGCGGTGCCGGTGGGTGTTGCCGTTGCTTGTGGCGGCGGCAAACGCGTCGTTCTGCCGTCTGTTCGGCGGCGATGCGGTGGCCATGGCTGTGGTGGCGGTGGCGACTCTTGCGGGGTTCGGGCTGAAAGAGGTGATGACCGGCTATGGTGTCGACGCGCGCATCACGGTATTCTGCTGTGCGTTCGTGTCGTCGGTGCTCGGCGCCACCGACATGCTTTTCTCGCTCGGCACCACGCCGGCGGTGGCGCTTGGCACGAGCATACTCTATCTGGTGCCGGGCATACCGTTCCTGAATTCGTTCAGCGACATGATCTGCCGCCATTATGTGTGCGCGCTGGGGCGTTTCATGGATGCCGTGATACTGACCTGCTGCCTCTCGGCGGGGCTTTGCGCGGGGATGGCGCTGATGGACGCCGGGATGTTCTGAGTGGGGGCATGTGGCGGATGTGACTTATGTAACGGATGTAATTTATGTAACTTATGTGATAAAAAAGGAGGAGATACGATGACTGTTCTTGGTCAGATTTTACAGGATGCATTATTCGCGGCGATAGCCGCTATCGGTTTTGCCGCTATCAGCCGGCCCCCGCTGAGGGCCTATCTGTATTGCGCGATTATAGCCGCGCTGGGGCACTCGGTGCGGTTTTTCCTGATGAACGCGCAGTACGGTCCCGGCATGCACATACTTGCCGCCACGGCGGTGGCCGCGTTCGTGGTGGGACTGCTGGCGGTGTTCCTGTCGCCGGCGGCCAGGGTGCCGGCCGAGACCTGCCTGTTTCCGGCACTGCTGCCTATGATTCCGGGCATATACGCCTACAAGACCTTCGGGGCACTGGCGCTGTGCGCTTTTGGCAACGGTGAAGAGACGTTCAACCATTATTTTTACCTCTTCGCATCGAACGGCATGACCTGTCTGGCCATTCTGCTTGTTATGGTTGTGGGTGCCACGCTGCCGATCTTCATGTTCGAGAAAATATCGTTCCAGGCCACCAGGCACCGGAAGTTCCTGTAACCCGTTGGTTTGTACTTGAATGAAAATATGTATCTTTGAGGGATGGAATTGCGTCAGCTGAAATATTTTGTGAAAGTGGCCGAGACCCTGAGTTTCTCAGAGGCGGCCAAAGCGCTGTGTGTGACCCAAAGCACGCTGTCACAGCAGATCAAACAGCTTGAGGGTGAACTGGGCACCATGCTGTTCGCGCGGTCGAGTCACAGCGTGGCCCTGACCGAGGCGGGGGCCGAGATGTTGCCATACGCCCGTCAGACCATGGACTGCGCCCGGCTGTGCGTGACACGCATCGACGATGTGAATCATCTGGCCGCTGGCACGCTCGACATTGGCGTGACCTACTCGTTCAGCCCCATACTCACTGAAACGCTGATCACGTTCCGCAAAATGTATCCTAATATCAGGCTCAACATCTACTACAGGCCGATGGCCGAGCTGATGGAGATGCTCAAGGGGCGCGGCGTGGATTTCGTGCTCGCGTTCCGGCCAAACCGGCCGGTCGAGGGGGTGGAGTCGCACATCCTCTTCCAGAACTATCTGGCGGCGATTGTGGGCACGGCGCATCCGCTGGCCTCGCGCGACCGTATCACCCTCGGCGAGCTCGAGCGCTATGAGCTGGCTCTCCCGGCACGCGGCCTGCAGGCGCGCAGCGCCTTTGACGAGGTTGCCGCCGGCTGCCGGGGGCTGAAGATACGGGTCGAGCTGAACGAGGTAAACATCCTGCTGAAGATAATCCGCCGGACCTCGCTGGTGACGGTGCTGGCCGAAGCCACGATACACAACGAGTCGGGGGTGAAAGCCATTCCTCTCGATTTTCCGGAAAACGAGATGGCCGGTTGCGTGCATACCCTACGCGACGGCTACCGCAAACGCTCGGCCCAGGAATTCATCCGTCTGCTCAGCGAGTCGCTTGCCGTGCGCGACCGCCAGAACGCCTGGCTCTGACCGCCGGTTCATGCCTGCTTGGCGAGATAGATCATGTCGCGGAGGGTGACCCCCTCTTCGATGATTGGATGGTCATAGTTGCATGTGAAGAATCCGGGCACGCGGTGGGTCTCGCGGTAGCCGCATCCGCGGTAGAAACGGAGGGTCGAGGGTGTCTCGCCGGTGCCGAGCTGTATTGTCTTGCCCCGGTTGAGGCGCTCGACGTATGTGAGCATGGCGCGCCCGATGCCGCGGCGCCGCATGTCGGCGCTCACGGCCAGGTTCTTTATCTCGACGAGCGACGGTGACTCGTCGGTGACGGCGCATACCGCCACCATCCGGTCGCCGAGCCGCGCGGCATAGAGCGTGGCGCGGTCAAGATAGCGGCTTATCATTTCCTCAGACTCATCGCCGACAAGCAGCAGCGGCATACAGGGGCATCGGTCGCCGTCGACGCGCGCTATGGTGATTCCCGCAGTCTGTAAATTACTCGCTGACATGGAAATGCTCTGTTACACCGCCGTGGATTTCGGTGTGGTGGTAGCGGAATCCGCACTTCTCGGCCACGCGGCGCGAGCGATCGTTGCCGTCGTAAAAGGCGATCCAGAGGCGCCGGCGTCCTTCGGCACGTGCCTGGGGGGCCACCGCCGTCACAGCCTCCGGCATAAGTCCGCGCCCCCAGAATGCGCGCCCCAGCCAGTAGCCGATTTCAGCGTCGTCAGCGGCCACGGTGGCGCTGTGTTCGGGCGTCGGGGCCACCAGCCCGCAACATCCCACGGGCTCACCAGTCTCTTTCAGCACCACGGCATAGACATACGGGGTGTTGAACACAGTCTCGATTATCTGCCGGCTCTGCTCGACTGACTCATGCGGCGGCCATCCGGCCGGCGTTCCCACCTCGGGGTCGCGCGCCAGTTCATAGAGTGCCCCGGCATCCCCAGCACACCATGGCCTCAGCACCAGCCTTTCTGTCTCGATTCTTTTTTCCATAGCTTATGATTCTGTTTACGGAACAAGCCTGTCGAGCATCGACATGGCGTATAGGGGGCATACGGTGACTTGTCTGACCGCATTGTCGGCTTCAGCGTCGGTGTAGTCAAAAGTGCCGAAGTTTTCAAGCGAGCAGCGCACAGCCTGTCGCAGGTGTTTGCCGCGCATGAACAGCCACAGGCTTTTCATACCCCCTTTCTGCCCGGCCTTTACTTCGACGGGCAACACGCTGTTACCGTGCGTGGTCAGGTAATCTATCTCGGCCTGGGCGTTGCGGGCCTGTCGTGCCCAGTAGAAAAGATTGTGCCGCAGGTTAGGACTGTTGTAACGCTGCATCTCAAGTCCGGCTATGAGTTCGGCCATTGGACCTTTGTTTACAAGACTGACAGCGTCGCCAATCAGAATCTGCGATGTAAGCTCACTTACATTACCGAACGACATGTTAAGCAGTCTCAGCATCAGACCCGGATCAAGAAACAGCATTTTCCGGTCGGTCATGTCGGCCTCGCTGCCGAGTGGCAGCCCGTTGGCGTCAGTGCGCGTGACCGGTACGCAGATTCCGGCCAATATCAGCATGTCAAGCGCTTTCTTTACCTCGTCGGTGCGGAAACCGCCACCTACGGCCGCATATGTGAATTTTTGCGTGGCCTGCACGGCAACACTTCTCATTGTCTGTCTCAGCAAGACGGGGTCTACACGTCGCCGGTATTTCGGGAAGTCATCCTCGTAGCTCACCACAATGTCGTCCTGTACCTCCTGGCACTGCAGATAATCGTGGGTCGCCACCCATCGGGCTACGACTTCGGGCATCCCACCGACGAGCATGTAGGTTCTGAGCAGACTCACGAGCCGGTCATGCAGCGCCTGGGGCAATGGATTTGCCGCATCTGCGCTGTTGCGCGTTCCGGCAAGAAGGTTCTCTCCGTTGGCCTCAAGAAACTCATCGAACGTCATGGGATACATGAACATCGAATGGATTCGTCCCACGCCGAATGTCGGCAGTTCCTCGAGAGCGAATTCAAGCAGTGAGCCGGCGGCTATGACGTGCAGCCCCGGCATATCCTCCTTGAAAAAACGCAATGACATGATGGCCTCCGGGCAGGTCTGTATCTCATCGAAAAACAACAGCGTCTTTCCCGGCGCTATCGGTTGCCCCGAGAGTGCCGATATCTGGGTGACGATACGCTCCACCACAAGATTTTCCTGGAACAGAGACTTGTATTCCGGTTGTCGTTCAAAATTGATTTCGACAAACGATTCGAATGTCTTGCCCAGATTTCTTACAGCTGTGGACTTGCCTACCTGGCGGGCTCCACGCAGTAAAACCGGTTTGTGTTCGGCTCTTGCGGCCCACTCTTTGAGGTGTATGTCGATTAATCGGGGGTAATACATGGCATATCAGACGTTTATTCGGGTGCAAAGATATAAAAATTGAAAAATCCAAGCAATTAAAATGCCATTTTTCGTAAAAATCCAAACAATTAAATCGGCGAAATCCGTAAAAATCCAAAGACTTCGGCGGGGAGAGGGCCGGCACATGGGGAGAAATGGCGGGGAAATCCGGGTGAAAAACGGGGGTGGTGACAGCGGGGATTTGGCGGTGTGGGGCGCGTTGGCTACCTTTGCAGATTTATCAAAACGCAACAAGATGAATCAGAAAGAAATCAATGCCCTGGCCGAGTCAATGCGGCGCAGGGCCGCAGAGGTGCTTGATGCCTCGGGAATCGCCCGGATATGGCGCGAGGCCGGATGCCGGGTTAACATCGTGGGTTCGCTCAGGATGGGACTGCTCGCCGCCCACCGCGACATCGACCTGCACGTCTACTCGGCAGGGGTGACAACCGCCGGGAGTTTCGCCGTGATGGCGCGTGTGGCCGCCGATCCGCGTGTCACCGAAATCCGCTGTATCAACGGTCTGGCCACCGACGAGCACTGCATCGCCTGGCATGTGACATTCCGTGCCGACGACGACCTTGACTGGCAGATCGACATCATCCATATCGAGGAGGGAACGCGCTACGACGGCTATTTCGAACGCATGGCCGACCGCATCCTTGAGGTGATGACCCCGGCCCGGCGCGACACCATATTGCGCCTGAAGTTCGAGACACCCGCCGACCGCGGCTACCACGGTGTGGAATATTACGAGGCCGTAATCGCCGACGGCGTCACCACCCTCGCCGACCTCGACCGCTGGGTCACCGCCCACCGCGCCCGTCCTCCCTACTACTGGATTCCCTGACCCTCCCCACGGTCCCACAAAAAGATTATGTTTGCGAAAAATTATTTTTCGCAAACATAATCTTTTTGTGACGTGTTGGTAAAATGTGGATCAATTATTATATTTGCAAAAAATTATTTTTAAGAAATATAATTATGAAGTTTCTCGACCGGAAAGAGGAGATAGCCGAACTTGAGCGTGTATTGAATCCAGCTACACCCGCGAGGTTTGTTGTGGTTTACGGGCGTCGCCGTCTTGGCAAGTCAACATTGATTAAGCGAGTGCTCGGCCCTGATGATATTTATTATATGGCAGGTGATTTTGTCGATGCCGTGCAGCGTGACATGCTCAGGAATCAGCTTGCCGGGCGTTTTCCCGAGATTGCGCGCGCATCGTATGCAACGTGGGAAGATCTGCTTATGATGCTTAATACCCTCTCACAGCGGCAGTTCACGCTGTGCCTCGACGAGTTTCCGTACATGGTGAAACATGCTCCGGAACTGCCGTCGGTCATTCAGCGGCTTGTTGACTCGGGGGATATGAAATTCAACCTGATTATTTGCGGGAGTTCACAGCGCATGATGCAGAACATGGTGCTCTCGCAGTCAGAACCGCTGTACGGCAGAGCGCATGCCATTCTTGACATACATCCGATTCCGATAGCCTATTTACCTGAGGCATTGCACACCGACCCCGTGGCGACTGTTGAGGAGTACAGCGTGTGGGGCGGAGTGCCCCGATACTGGGAATTGCGTGAGGAATACGCTGATCTGCGCCAGGCCGTCAGCGGAACAATGCTGGGGCAGGCGTCGGTGCTTTATGACGAACCAAAGCGGTTGTTTCTCGATGATATGTCGGCCACCGTACAGTCAGAGTCGCTTATGTCGGTGGTCGCAGCCGGGGCGACGCGGCTGTCGGAAATCGCATCGCGTATGGGACGTGAGGCAACGGCGCTTTCAGCACCTATTGACCGTCTTATCCAGATGGACTACCTGAGGCGTGAAATACCGTTTGGTGAAAGTCCGAAAAAATCGAAAAAGGGCGTGTACCGCATCAACGACCCAATGATGGACTTCTATTACACTTTCATTGTGCCGAATCTGTCGGCAATCGGCCGCGGTCGCCGTGGCCATGTGCTTGAGCAGATTGACCGTGGCTTTGGCGAATATATTGCCCGGCATTGGGAGCATCTCTGTCGCGAGGCCGTGAGCGGCAACCTGCTGTATGGCCATCGCTGGGGCGAGGCGTCGCGATGGTGGGGGAGTGTGAAAACCGCGGGGAGTATCCGCGAGATAGAGTTTGATGTCGTGGCCGAGTCTATCGACGGGACTGCGCTCCTTGTGGGTGAATGTAAATGGACTAATCCCGAGATTTCTGTTGAACTGATGCGTAAACTGCGTTCCAAAATCGAGGCATTCCCGGCTGCCCGCGGCAAGGAGGTAGTTCCCGTGCTTTTTCTTCGGGATTGTCCCAAAGACAACCCCGAACACTTCAATATACTCTACCCGGCCGATATTATCCACCTCGCTTACGGCGAATGACCTCCGGGACAGGTGCCATCAAAGGGTACTGCAAAACACTGTAAATAGTAGGGATATGCCTTTGACATGTTGAATCAGATGGCTGATTATCATCCAAGCATCGCAAAGCGATGTGCTTTCTTTAGTTACAAACCGGAATCTGCAATATCTTCCGGCCGGTAGTCGGCGCTGATTCACATCGTCAAAGGCATGTCGGAAACGTCAGAATAAATGAATCCAGGAGTAATGTTTCCGGTTAGGGAGGTAGGTGAGGTCGTTTCCATGCCGGTAGGCCTCGCGTTCAAATGAGATGTTGTAGTATGCTTCTTTCCAGTTCCTGTATTTGAGGCATTTCACACACCACTCGATCAGATAGATGAGATAGAACGGAACGAACAGAAGTTCACGCTGCTGTGCGGTGTGGATCTTTTCGTGATTGATTACGTATTTGTCAATCCAACCTGGATCTCTCGCCCAAAACGTGCCGAACAGGTTCACGCAGAACCCCTTTGGTATCAGTCTGCTTTTGATAATCATGTACTCTTTGGGTTGATACAATGAAATGCTGAAGACAATCGGTCTATCCGGTTCCCGCGAATAATCTGCGGAAACGGGGCCGGGGGTCAGAAGGTGTACTGGAGGCCGAGCTCGAGGTTGGTGTTGAGGGCGAAACCGATGCCGTTGACGCCGTCGTAGTGGGCATAGCGGAGCAGGGTGGTGCGGAGGGTGAGGGCGAAATGATCGTTGAGGTTGATGAGCATGCCGGGGCGCAGGGCGGCAACGAATCCGCCGACTCCCGACCCGCCTGCCGACTGGTGCTCGTAGCCCATGGCGAGCTCGCCGAAGAAGTCGATTATGCCGGCGTGGGCGAATGTGCCGCGGAGGTAGGGGAGGACCGAGACTGTGGTGACGCCGGTGCCCCCGAGATCCTGGTATTTAACGCCGACCGATGCGCCGACGGCCCATGTGGGGTTGAAGTAATAGCCGCCTTCGGGGGCTATGAGGAATGCGGAGTTGGTGAGAGAGCCTCCGTCGGCGCTCGCGTGCTCTACGCCGATGCCGACTGTGCCGCCCACATAGGCCTGGGCGCTGGCGCCTGACGAGATGCAGACAAGCATCAGGATTGCTAATAATTTTCGCATGATGTGATGGTGTGTTGTTGATAATGTGTGTTAAAGCCGCAATGACACGAACGCGGTGCCGTGCAGGGGTTTCGCGCTTGTGTCATTGTGGTGGTTGCATTCAGGAGAGGGCCCGCGGCGCAAGGGGTGTCAGAAGTAGAAGTTGACGCTGCGGGGGTAGTAGAGGAGGCCAGAGCCGACCTGCTGGGCGATGGCCTCGCCCATCGAGTTGGCCACGATGGCCAGGGCGAAACGGAGGGTCGAGGCGGGGCCGTTGGCGGTGATCACGCGGTCGAGGGCCACGACGGGGGCGTCGCGGCGTATGGCTTTGTCGAGGCCGCTCTCCATGCCGGGGTAGCAGGTGGCCTCAAGGCCGTCGAGGATGCCCAGGGGTGCGAGCACCACGGCTGGCGAGGCGCAGATGGCGGCTATCTTGCCCGAGATGGCCTGTGCCTTGAGCAGGGTGGTGAGGGGTTCGAAGGCGGCCAGGTTTGTGGCGCCGGGCATCCCGCCGGGGCAGATGAGCCATTCGGGGGTGATGAAGTCGGTCTGCTCGAAAAGGCAGTCGGCCTCTACGGCTACGCCGTGGGCGCCGCGTACTATTTTGTTGCCGGTGATCGACACGGTTTTGATGTCCATGCCTGCGCGGCGCATGATGTCGACGGTAGCAAGTGCCTCGATTTCCTCGAAACCGGTGGCGAGAAACAGATAAGAGGTGTTCATGTTAGGTTGTTATGACGATAATTTTTGGTCGGTTATAGGGTTGTAAGTTTGGTTGTTGAGGGTGTAACAATCCGGAGGGGCGTTTTGTTCGCCGGTGCTCCGGATTTTTTCAGGGAGGGGGTCAGCGCTCGGCGCGCATGGGGTTGCTGAGGAAGTCTTCGTAGGCCAGGCGCAGACCGTCGGCGAGTTCGGTCTTGTACGTCCAGCCCAGGGCGCGGGCCTTCGATACGTCGAGCAGTTTGCGGGGGGTGCCGTTGGGCATCGAGGTGTCCCAGAGGATGCGGCCGGTGTATCCCACGGTGGCGGCAACCAGCTCGGTGAGTTCGCGTATGGTTAGCTCGCGTCCCGAGCCGGCGTTTACGGTCTCCTCGCCCGAATAGTTCTGCATCAGGAAGATGCAGATGTCGGCCATGTCGTCTACGTAGAGGAATTCGCGCAGCGGCGAGCCGTCGCCCCAGCAGGTGACTTCGGTGGCGCCGCTGACCTTTGCCTCGTGGAAACGGCGTATCAGCGCGGGCACCACGTGCGAGTGCATGGGGTGGTAGTTGTCGTTGGGGCCGTAGAGGTTGGTGGGCATCACCGAGATGAAGTCGGCGCCATACTGGCGGCGCAGATACGAGCAGTAGCGCAGGCCCGAGATCTTGGCCAGGGCGTAGGCCTCGTTGGTCTCTTCGAGTGCCGAGGTGAGCAGACAGCTCTCGGGCATGGGCTGTGGCGCCATGCGGGGGTAGATGCACGACGAGCCCAGGAAGAGCAGTTTGCGGCATCCGCTCTGCCAGGCGGCGTGGATTACGTTCATCTCGAGCATCATGTTCTGATACATGAAGTCGGCGGGAGCCTTGCGGTTGGCCTCGATGCCGCCGACTTTGGCGGCGGCGAGGAACACGTATTCGGGGCGCACTTCGTTGAAGAATGCCTCGACGGCGTCCTGACGGGTGAGGTCGAGCTCGGAGTGCGTGCGGGTGACGATGTTGTTGAATCCCTGGCGGCGCAGCTGCCTGATGATTGCCGAGCCTACCATGCCGCGGTGTCCGGCCACGTATATGAGCGAGTCTTTTTCCATTGCTGGGGTATGGGTTTGAGCGGGTTACCGGTCATCGTCGTCGTCCTCCTCCCAGATGCGGGCGGCGCGGCGGTCAGACCGTTCTTCGAAAGTGTCGGATAGTTCCTCGTCGCTGTCGAAGTGTTTGAGTATGTGGCGCGAGAATAGGTGGTGCAGCCCCAGGCGCACATCCTTCACCATCTCGCGCACGGGGGTGATGATGGGCTTGAACGACTGGCGCGAGTCGGGGGTGAATATCAGCAGGCGCCCGTGGTGGCACTTGATGTCGAGGATGTTGTCCATCATCATCGGCTCGCCGTCGATGTGGGCCTCGCCCACGGCGTTGCGGTATATCACGGCGGCCGGCGCGCGGAACGAGTGCACCATCGTGTTCTTGTTGATGTAGCCGGTGAAGATGTCCATTCCCATCACGGCAGTGTCGATTGGCGAGCCCGAGTGCACGATGGTGATGTCGAGCAGGCCGTCGGTGATCGATGCCTGCGGCGCGATATAGGCGTTGTTGCCCCACTGCGAGGCGTTGCACACGGCAATCAGGAAGGCCTTTTCGGTCAGGAGCTTGCCGTTGGCCGATACGGTGTAGGTCTGCGGGCGGTATTTCACGTACTCAGACACGCACGAGCGGATGTAAGTCAGCAGTCCGCGGTGGTTCTGGCGGGCGAACCGATGGCTTACGGCGGCGTCGAACCCCAGGCCGAAAGTGCAGAAGAACGGGCGGCCGTTGACCGTGCCGTAGTCCGAGGCCACCACATTGTCGGCCTCGATGACGTCGAGTGCCAGGTCGATGTCCATCGGCACCCCCACGTGGCGGGCCAGGCCGTTGCCCGAACCGGCCGGGAGGATTCCCAGCGCCACGGGCGTGCCGCAGAGGGCGCGCGCCGTCTCGTTGACCGTGCCGTCGCCACCGCAGGCCAGAACGCCGTAATATCCGCGGCTTACGGCCTCGGCGGCCAGGCGCGTGGCGTCGCCGCGGGCCGCCGTGGTGCGGGCGTCGACACGCCATCCGGCCTCGGCCAGACGTTCGGTCACAGCCTGCGCCACCCCCTTTTTCGAGCCGGTGCCCGAAATGGGGTTTATGATCAGCATGAGGTCACGTTGTCTGTCGGCAGTCATAGGCAGGTCTGAGTCTTGCGGTGACGGAGGTGGCCGCGTATTCCGCGGGAATCTTCCGGGCATCGCCCGGGAAGTTTCCCCCCGCCCGGCATGATAGACAGGCCGGGGCGGTTTCGGGCAACCTCTGTGATGCAAAATTAAACATAAATCGCGAGAGTTTCGTGTGCCGCGCACAAAAACCGCCAAAAAACTCAAAAAAATGCGTCAACCCCTTGCCGGGCACTGAAAAAGTTGTAAATTTGCAACCGAAAACCTCAAGGAGAGGTGGGTGAGTGGCTGAAACCACCGGTTTGCTAAACCGACGTAGGATACAATCCTACCACGAGTTCGAATCTCGTCCTCTCCGCCAACAGGCCGCAAGTCACCGACTTGCGGCCTTGTTTTTGTGCATCTCCCCCCCCTCAATCGCCATGCCTGAACCTCCGGCCCCGCAAAACGGGCAAGCCTGATGTCGCAAAAAAAAATGTCGCTATACACGTCGTCAAAACGGTTCTTTTAACAATTTCAATTGCCACAGCATGGGTGTTCCTTAAACGAGTTTTACTTAGCTGATATAGCTGATAATCAAAATAAAATTCATAACTTTGTAACTATGAGTGACCTTACTGTATCAAGCATAGAACGGCAGAACGTGTTAAACAACCGCTATGCAGTGGATGCCCTTCAGAAGAATCTCGGTTTTACCGGGATGCTTTTCGAGGGTGAATACCGTTTTACTAAAAAAAATGGTAGCCGATTTTTATGAGGTAGACCTCTCGACAATCAATCGTTACATATCCCAATATGAAGAGGAGCTGAAATACAACGGCTACTTTTTATGTCGGGGTAAATTGTTGAAAGAGCTAAAGTTGCAATTTGGTCATGTCATAAATGAGATGACCAAAACTACTCAACTCGGACTATTCAGTTTCCGTGCTGTCCTCAATATGGGTATGCTTCTTACAGAGAGCGAGAAGGCTAAGCAAGTACGCGCTCGGATAATTCAAACTCGAAATCATCCACGCGATAGACAACAATAAAACAGAATTTGACGAAAAATTGCATTATGAATAACTTCTGGACATCTCCGACTTTTAATCTGCTATCCATATTAGTAGCTATTATTGCTTTAGTATTTATTGGACTCAAGTATGGCTCGTCTTTAAAAGACAAGAAATTACATTTATGCTATATCTGTGGCATTTGTATTTTTCTAATTATTGAGCTTGCTACATATATATGTATTCAAAGCGATCATTCTGTTGAAATAATTTCTTACATTTCTTTTGCTTCAACGCTTTCATCGTTGATACTTTCTGTAGTTGCAATCATATATGCAATCGTATCTAATAATAAGGGAGAATTACAATACGGGAAAATTGACTCGGCGTCTTCAAAAATAACAGAGTCGGTTTCAGAATTCTCAAAAAAATCTGAAGAATTAACCCAAGGACTTTCTAATGTTTTAATCAAACTTGATGAAGTGAAAAACATTTCTATTGAAACAAGAGATAGCGTGAGTCAAATGAATCGAGCAGGACTACGCAACCCTCAAGTTTCCGAGTCTTCGATTAAACAAAATCTATCTCCTGATATTACATCAAGCCATCCAGGCGATGAAGGAGATATGACGGCCGAAAATAAAATTGCAGACGCTAAAAATCAAGCCTCACAGGAAACTATTGATAATATAGTGAGGGGGTATGTAAATATAGGTTCATTTGTGGGAAATTTATCCTTGTTAGCATGTGTCTATTCAAGAGATATGAAGAAACCATTTAATGCTTCCGATATTTTCCCTCCTGCACACCAAGACAATAACATGTATATTTTTGGCTATATTATTGCCTCTACAGCTTTAGGGGTTGTTACAGCTCAAAATATAAATGGGACATTCCATGTTCTCAGTTATTATGAAAAAATAAAAGAACTATTGGAAGAAAACATCCAGACATATATCACTCGAGCAAATGATCCGGCACAGCAATTTAACAAAGAAGCGTATGAGTATATGTTACGCTATTTTGGTTTTCCACAGAATAAGAATGATTAGCGCATTATAAGATAATAATTGCAATCCAAAACTTTCCTAAAGAAAATTATAATAATATAATATTAGGCGTTCCTACAGAAAGTGAGTATAATGAACTGTCGGGGGTGAGGGATGAGAAGACAAGTTCGTCGGAGATGGAGGCTACGTATTCATTGCGTTGTTGGCAGAGGTTACGAGATGTTCTGGTTGTAGATGTTTTGAATGGGGCAATAAATAGGACTCGTCCGGAGTTGTATGCTTCGCGGAACTTGTCTGGAATCTTTTTATAAATAGAGCGGGCGAGGACGCAGATAATTCCGCATTTTCCTCGAAACAGGAAGTCGAGGACTTCACGCTCCATTTTGGAATGGAAACCGCTTACAATGGCAACGTCTTCGTGTTTGGCAACTTTCACTGCCCAGTCGAGCGTGGGTAGCACTGAAAGAGAGGTTATATTGTTCGAAGCGAAATAGCCAATCTTCTTGAAGTCAAGCAGCAAAATGTTGCCAAGTGTTTCCATTTATTCATTTGAATTGTTAAGTTCGTCTCCCATGCGATATTTGATGTCGTAGTTTATTATGAAATCAAGTTCCTCATCGGAAAACCGTAATGACGAGCCAAAACAGTGTCTTTATCGTCATTTATGGGTTTTGAGTTAGATTTTTGATAGGTCTCGGTTCTGTTTATTCCCTTGGTTTTACTGTTAATCTCATAGAATAGAGCATTATTTCTCAAATTAGTTTCGAGTTTATCGCTCAGTGAGACTATTTCATCTGCAAGGATTTCAGGATAGTCAAATTGAAATCCAAAAATCATATAGTCCTTAAAATTAAAGAGATCATAATTGATGGCATAATACCACCAAAACAGACTACTATTATATGCAGCCGTTAATACCTTGGCATTATATGCCTCTTGGATTGAAGTTTGTTTGTTGCTTACTGCATCACAATCAAATTCATTATTCAAAAATGTAACCCAATAACCTCCGCCAGCGGTACGATAAAAAACATTATTCTTATTGCGATTAGCCGCGATATAGTCTGAAGTAATTCGATGTGTGGAGTATTTATCAAAGATAAATAATTCTATTGGAGTACCAACTTTTACGATATGTTGTTGCTTTGTTTGGTCTTCTTTCGAATAAGAAACATTTTGGAATAATTGAGACCGTGTATGCGAATACCAACGGTAGATTCCAGAAGTAAATACTGAGTTTGAATTTGCGCAATCGGTTAATAATATGCACAGACGTTGAAGTACGCCATCAAATAGTTGTGCCGGTCGCTGGTGGAATGTGGAAATCCATTTATTCCCAAACTCTTCCTTAACAAACCTTTGGAGAGTACTCATACTATCATTAGCAAATGCTGAGATAGGAATAATCATACCTTCTCTTCCTTTTATACTCAAAATGTCTTTGGTACGCTCAATCGTAAAGGCATATAGGTTTGAAGCTGGCAAAGTCTTATAATAGCTTGCTATGCGATAAATCTCAATTACAGCCTTACCAGTTTCTTTGTTTTTTCTTGTATATCCGACATAAGGTGGATTGCCAATAATGACATCGAAGCCGCCGTTACCCTCAATGATTTGGTAGAACTCGGCAAGCCAGTTGAAGGGCTGATGTGATTTAAGCCATTCAATATAGTCCATATTTGGAGAAGATGCGGAATGAAGTCGATGATTTAGTTTATCATTGAGGGACTTCAACAATTCTCGTAGGTCGTGTTTGGCCTGTTTAAAAGCCATCATATCCTCCTCCTGGCGCAACTGTTGATAGACAAAAATTCGATAAGCCGCTGCTACTTTGTGCATCTCATCATTAATCTGCTGCTTGAAGTCTTGGTTGGCAAGTTCTTGCAGAATATCTTCGGCATGGACAAGGTCGTGATCCAGTTGCTCTTTGTTGGCATAGCCGACGAGGGTGTTGCCGCAACGTATATTGAAATCAATGTCTGGTAACGGGTCGAGTCCGAGATTCTCAGCGCGACGCTCTACATCAACGACAGCAACCATTTTCAGAAACAAGCGCAGTTTGGCAATTTCGGTGGCTTCAACCATAATGTCTACGCCATAGAGGTTGCGAAGAATAATGGACTTGAAAATGAAATATTGGATGTTGGAACGGTATTTGTCTGTAATTTCGGCAAGTTCCTCCTTGAATTTTGCGGGGCTCTCGCGGTTGAACTCCTGCATACGGTCTATGCAGATTTCGTATAACGGTTCAAGAATGTTCATAGCTGCAAAAAGGAACGCGCCTGAGCCGCAGGTCGGGTCAAGTATGGTTACCTTTTGCAGGTTATGATAGAACCAGCCAACAAAACGGCTATCTCCGTGCGCAATAAGGTCGGAGGCAAAGGTGCGTATGTCGAGATTATAAGTGATAAAATCATTTATAGAAGTGATTTCTCCACGATTTATTTTTCCGAGAATATCACCACAACGTTGCAAGCGGTCGATGGTTTCGCGCCAAATCTCATTGGGCAATCCCCATTGGTCCGGCGTGCGTGTATTCCACTCCGAGCGAAGTTCGGCAAGCGGGACATGGCTGTCGGGCAATTCACCGACCGGAGTTTCGGAATACTCCTTGTGCATATTCTTGGTGATAATACCTCGGGCAATGGACTCCGGGATAATATCGAAATCCTTATATCCTTTTTTGACTGCATCGAAAATATAGCGGTCTCCGCTTTCGCGTAGTGTGCTCCACACATATCCGTTCGGTTCAAACTCCTTGGCAGAGTCTTTCGTCGAAACTCGCACTTGGTCGAAAAGATACGGCAGGATACAGTTGCGACCGATATACTCCGTTATGTCCTCCTTTGTGTAATATGCACCCATCTGAGCTCGGTCGTTGATATACTGTTCGAATATATATCCGAGCACATCAGGGTTGATGTCCTTGCCTGATTCCGTAAGACGGGTATCAAGATGCCAGTTCCATTTGTCGAAGAAGTCGAACAGTCCGATAAAAGCTTCATCTGGAATGTCGATGTCAGCGTAGTCTGTTTCAAGCTGATGCTCGTCGAACATGCCGCCGTTAAGATACGGAATCTTCCCGAAGACTGCCTCAAAGTCGCGGGAATGTTTTGGAGTGTTCAAACCGTCATGGAAAAGACTGCGCAAAAAACTACGGTAGAAGTTATAAAATCTATCCTCTCCCTCGTTAGCCCTTACAAAGTTAAGTTTATTGCGCAAGTAGTCAACGTCGAGATTCAGAAAGCCTTTCTTCTGAATGAAGTAGCAGAACATAAGACGATTGAGCATTACCGACGCATACCACTGCTTGTTGCGGTTGTTCTTGGTGTCAATATGGTCGTCGATACCTGATATAAACTCTGCAAATGCCCTGTGCTGTTTCTTGAAAC
>CALJBF010000114.1 GCA_938027385.1 uncultured Porphyromonadaceae bacterium
TACGCCAACTCTATGCAGCGCACCATCGCCACTGCACAATACTTCACATCGGGATTCATGCCGGTGGCCAACCTGACGGTAAACCACAGGTTCACGCCGTCGAAGATGGATCCGGTGTTCTTCCCGCGCCTTACGAAAGTCAATCCCGCCTTCAAGGAGAAAGCCATGAAAGAGATTGCAGCCATGGGTGGCGACGCCGGCATACGCGGCATCAACCAGGGGCTTGAAGACAGCTACACACTGATTGCCGAGGTTCTTGACCTTGAGCACTCGCCCGCCGGGAAAGGGGGCATGAAGGCTTTCGACAACTATGACACGGAAATCATACTCGAGGCCGGCGAGGAACCACGCATGAAGGGTTCGCTGAAAGACGCCAACTCGGCAAGCGACGCCTTTATCCTGCAATATTACGAGGAGCCCGACACCGTAAAGGCCGGTTTCGGACACAGGCTCACCCGCGACCAGTGGGCCAAGATAGCCCGCATAAAGGATGTTTACGGCGACGTGCTCTTCACAGCTCCCTCGGTGGCCGTGAATGTGGCCAACCCGCTGCTGAGATATATGTATGACGAACTGAACGCCCCCGGACGCAAATTCACATATCTCGTGGGGCATGACTCGAACATTGCCAGCGTCAATGCCGCACTGGGCGTGGAAGAGTATGAGCTCCCCGACGCCATAGAGAAGAAAACACCTATCGGCAGCAAGCTCGTGATGGAGAAATGGCTCGGCAAGGACGGCAAGGAATATGTGTCGCTGAACCTCGTCTACCAGACCCCCGACCAGCTGCGCGACATCAGCCTGCTTGACCTCGACAACCCGCCGATGGTATTCCCCCTGCGCCTGAAAGGCCTCACCCCCAATGCCGACGGCCTCTATCTGCTCGATGACGTCAACGGCCGGTTCGCCGAGGCCTTCGCCGCCTACGAAGCCCTCTGACGCCACGCACCATAAACACAACCGGCTCCGTGCCAAATGGCACGGAGCCGGTTGTTTTTATGGTGCGGTCAGTGACCGTGGGAATTCAGGACCGGGATCAGTAGACCAGCTCAAGGTCATCGAGCCACATTACCGACGATGACGAACCGGTGAAGTAGTCACCGCCACGCGAGGCGGCTGCAACCATGATGATGTTCGACGGACGGATGTCGGTGCGGCGGTAGTCGAGCGGAATCTCAATCTGCACCAGACCCGAGCCATCGGTATCGGCGGTAAATACGTGCTCGCCGTATGCGATCACGTTGGCATCGTCCTTGCTGAACAGATGACGGTCAGATGATTTTGTCTTGACCACGCATGACCAGGCAGAGCCCTCATAGCTTGTCTTCTGGTTGTCACACAGAGCGATGTAGACGATACCCTCGTCGCGGTCGCCGTTGTTCAGACCCGGCGCGCTGTCGCCGACCTTGTCAACGGTGCCACCCTGGTAACGTACCCAGAGTTTCAGTGCCTTTGGACGCGAGGTAAACGGACGGCCCCAACCGAGGACACCATCCATGCCATCTGTCTTAAGATACTGGCCGATGAAGATATTACCGGCGGCAAAACGGCCGACTACGGCTTTAGAGGCAAGTTTTGCCGAGAAGTTACCGCTGTGTTTCAGCTCGGAATCAGGCGAGGTAAGAGTTGCATTGCCGGTAGCGGCGCCCTCGTTGCCCGAATCCCAGAACAGGGTGGCC
The DNA here is from genome assembly GCA_938027385.1 of uncultured Porphyromonadaceae bacterium. GTDB lineage: Bacteria > Bacteroidota > Bacteroidia > Bacteroidales > Muribaculaceae > UBA7173. The sequence goes on from CALJBF010000114.1 coordinate 1,680, forward strand.
TTGTCAGTGCCGATGCGCTGAACGTTCTTCTTGCCGAGCATGGTCGACACACCCTCTTCGATGAACCAGTCTTCAAACCCTGAGTTGGGGAGCTGGGTGGCTGCCTCGGTGGTGAAGGTAGCGGTGGTGCCGGCCTCGAAGTCCTCGGCGATCGAACGGTACTCGTATGTAGTGCCCGGATCAAGGCCTGTCAGCGATACGGTGTACTCCTCGCCGACGGCAAAGCCAGTGGATTTTTCGGGATATGCCTGCATCCACTGGCCTTCGGCGGCGCGGTATGCGATACCCGGACGTACTGCGGTGTCTTTCATCACGCGGCCGGTGAGGACTGCCGATGTGGCCCAGGTGGTGGGAGCGTCGGCCTCAATGGCCACAGTCTCTACGAGGGCGTCAGAAATGACGATGCGCATTGTGGCGGTAGCCTCGCGGTTCTCCACATCGAGACAGCGGATGACCACATTGTGCTCGCCCGAGGGGAGCTGGTCAAGCAGACGTGCCGGGAAGTTGAGACGCAGCTCCTGCATGCCGGTGTCGTCGTGACGGGTCTCTACCCAGGTGAACTCCATATTGTCGAGGGCTGCTTTCACGTCGTCAGACATGTGGTAAAGCTCGAAATCATTGCCCGAGATGCCGAGTATCGAACCGAAGGCGGGGCACGAAACCTCCACTTCCTGAAGGAACGACGACGAGGCTACCCAGACCGACTTGCGTCCAACGATACCCTCCTGACCGATTACCGGCTTGGTGATGTCAAAACCGATACCGGTGATGACAGGTGCCGACGTAATCTCGAAACGGTCCTCGACCTCAACGGGAGTCTCCTCCACGACAATCTCGAAGAACGCGCCGCCGACAGGCGATTCCACACTGCCGTCGTGACGCACGCGGATGCGGTATTCGGTGGCAGGCTTGGCACCCACGATGGTGCCGGTTATGCTGTATGCCTGGCCGTCGGTCTTCTTCACGCCGGTGAGGGTGTAATGAAGATCGGGGTCAAACGAAGGCATCATGAAGTAGCCCTTGGCGTCGGCGGCATTGTCGGCGTTGAACTCGAGCGTGCCGGCCTTGTGGCCTACTTCAAGCTTGTAGTCGTCGAGCACTTCGGCCACCTCGGCGTCAAACGCCACGGAAACCACCGAATTGGCGATCTTGCAGACAATCTCTACCTGCTTTGTGGTGCCTTTCTCGACAGTGAATTCCTCGCGGCCCTTGAACCAGCGGTCGGTGAACGAGGCTGGTACAGAGTCGCCGGCCCAGGCCTCGGCCACATAATTGCCGGTGAGCAGGGGGAAACCGCCCACGGGCACCTCGTCGATGCCGTTGTATTTGCGGACTACGCCCTTTGAGTTCGAGATCCAGATAGTGGTCTTTGCGGCGAGTTCGGCGTTCTCCTCGGGAGTACGCGATTTCACCTTGACGTCGCTGTTTATGGCGGTGCGCAGAATCACGCGCCCCTCACCCTCGCCGCCGAGAACGTAGCGGGGATCGTCAGAGCAGCCGGTCATTGCGACCGAGCCGATTGCCAGGAGTGCCAGGCTGTAAAGAATATTCTTTTTCATCTTGTTGGTCCTCCTTTGTTATTCTGATTTTTTCACGAACTTCATCGATGTGGTGGCAGTGTTGCCCTTGACGTCGGTGACGGTGATGATAAAGTTGCTTTGTACGGGATAGACACCGTCAGAGGGAGTGAGACCGCCGAGCATGCCGATGAAAGTCGTCACATTGAACGATGCCTCTTTATCGCCCTCATTGATAGTTGCGAACCCGAGACCATTGAGCGCGCCTGCGAGATCCTCGGGGTGCACAAGGTCGAATTCCTCGCGCAGGCCGATGCCCTCAAGCTCTGAAGGAGGCAGACAGCGTGAATCGATCTTGATCATGACGTTCTGCAGACCCTCTGTCGACTTGATGGTGAGGTCGGCAGTCCAGCCGTTTGCCAGGAACTCGTCGATGTCATATACATTCTCGAGGTCGCCGAGCTGGCTCGAGAATGTCACGGGGTCGTCGCCAGGTGTCGGGGGATTGGGATCATCACCGCCGCCTGTCTCCTGGCCCGGACGGTCAGAGGGATCGAGAATCTCATCCTCGTAGGGGATGTCGACTGTAAGGTCCTCCTCCTCGACGTTGGTCGAGACATTGATTGCCGAGCCTTCGATGTCGATTGTGCCGGTCTCCTCGGGGGGAAGCGCCGGGTTGGTGCTCAGGTCGTAGGTGATGATGCGGTGCTGGCCGGCCTCGACGTTCTGGATAGCCTTGGTGAACTGCTCCTGTCCGCCGTTCACGGTGCCTGAGAATGCCGACGACAGGGTGATGAGACCCTCAGCGGCGGGATAGTAGGCCGAGCGTGTCTCGGATGGGGTGAATGTCATGGAGTTTGCACCTTCGGTGCGCACGATGACCTTGAGGTCGCCTGCCGAGGCGTTGACAAGCTTGTCGGTGAATTTCACGGTGACCTTGATGTTGGCCAGGGTGCAGACAATGGGGTCGACCATGGTGACCTCGTTAGCCTTGATGACGAAGTTCTGCGAACCCTTGAAATAGGGGGTGTCCCAGACAGCCTGTGTGGGTTCTTCGCCCGAGGTTACGGTCACTGTGTAGCTGCCGGCGTCGAACACGGGGAGTTCGGGCATGTCGGCGTAGCGCCACTGCTCTACCTGCCTGCCGTTGACATCAGTTACGGTGACGATGAAATCAGAGATATCTATTGTGGCGCGCGAACGCGGGGCGCCTTTCCTGCCTGTGGCGCCCTGGGCGTCGCTGACAATCTTCTCGGCGTTGCTCACCTCCACCGAAATCGACTCGGTCTTGAGCTGGCCCTGACCGTCGGTGACAACCACAGGCACGTAGTTGTCACAGGCCACGAGACCCGCCATCATTGCCGCAGAGGCGAATATGGATAAAAATTTGAGTTTCATATCTTGTATGTATATTCAATGGAGGGAGTTAATAATCAAGTGTCACCTCGTCGATGTAGAGCTGTGAGCCCATCCATGTGGCGTTGCCACCACTGCCGCCGAAGGCAGGAGGATTAAGCTGAGTTTTCACGAGCAGGTCGTTGACAGCTGTCGAGATGAATTTGACATATATCATGGCGCCTTTAGCGGCATGTGCAGGATATTCGACCGGCACGGTCACCTTCGTATAATTGTCGGTGGCCGTAAGCTGACGCACAGCTGTAGCGATTGTGTTTCCGGAGGCATCCTTCACCCAGATCTCTGCCTCGCCGTAATCACTGGAATTTTTGGGCGAATACTTGTACCAGAACGATACCGACTCGGGGCGCGAGGCAAATGCGATGCCGTATGAATCGCAGTCGACCCCATGCTGCTCAGCCTTGCGCGAGGCGCCGGTGTGAAGCAAGCCTGTATCGACATATTTGCATGCGCCGCCGGTAGTGCCGATAGCCGAGTTACCTTTGCCCCATCCTACGGTGCGCACAAGGGCGGCCTTGCCGCTGTAGGCGTCAGTGGTCTGGATGGTTCCCGAGATGCGGCAGTAAGCAAAATTGCCACCCTGGCTTGTGGTCATGGGGTTGTTCGTACCCCAGTTCGAAAACACCACATTCTGCCAATGGCTCTCGCTGCCGTCGATTGTAACGTCGGCGTCGAGGTTGCCGTTGGGAAGCTGCAGGGCCTGCTCGGTGGTGAACGATGTGCTCAGCGAGAAGTCGTTTCCGACCTTGGCGCGGGCGGTGTAGGTGGTGTTGGCCTTGAGTCCGGTGACGGTCCATGTCTGACCGTTGCGGGTAGCAGTCGGGGTGAAGTAGGTCTTGCCGCCGTCTTCAGAGAGCTGCAGCTGGGCATTAGCGGCGTTATCGGCCGCCAGACCGCGAGAGAGGGGCTGATAGTCGGGATTGTCAATCAGCGTCAGATGGCCGCGGGTGGCGAAGATGTCGCGGGCGTCGGCCTGCATGGCGTAGGGGGTGGGATTGATTGCCAGTTCATTGGAGATGAACAAGCCGACTTTGGCGCGCACATAGGCGGCTTTGCCGGTAGAGGGCACGGTGGCCTTGACGGTGTAGACCGAAGTTGCGCGTGACTTAAGGGTGAAGGTGGCGTCGGTGTTCTGCCAGGTGCCGCGGTCGTTGCGGTACTGGATGACGATATTGTCGGTGGATGCGCCGTTGTAGGTCATGGTGAAAGTGGCCTCGTTGACGCCGGTTGCCATGGCGATACCGTCAGAGAGCACCATATCGAGCTTTTCGATGACGAGGGTAGCGGTCAGCGGCTCTGACTCTTTAGAGTAGCGGTCGCGCACCTCGAAGGTGAACTCGGTGGTGTTGTCGGCGCCTTCGATGTAGGCGATATGGTCAAGCACGCCGGTGAAGTCAATCACAGCCATCTTGTCGGCACCCTTGGTGAGACCCAGGGTAGTGAGGCCGAGCGACTTGAGCATGTCGAGTTCGGCGGTGTTGCCGGCGGCCAGGTTGGTCTCGGCGGGCCAGCCCTGCTCGATGAGCGACACCGATTTCGTCTTCATCGTGATTGACGAGATGCCGCCCTGGGCCAGGATGGTGACCTTGCGCGAATCCTTGGGCGCAGTGCCCTCGGTGAACTCAACGGGTGTGCCCTGGGTGAAACCAGTGGGGGTCATCACGGGAGCGGGGGCGTTGAGCAGGGCGTCGCTGAGGTTGATCTCCTCGTCCTCAAGGTCAAGCATGTCGTCGAACTTGAGGATAAGCTCGCCCTCGCCTGTCTCGCCGCCGTTCACATCAAGCGTGAGCTTGTAGTGGTGGCGCGGCTCGGCGGTGAACGACTTGGGCGTCAGGGTGGCCTGTGTGCCCGAGTTCTTGGTGATCTTCACCTGAAGTGTGACGTCTGCGGCCTTTACATAGCAGGGCTCGGTGGCGTCGGCCGGATAGTCGATGGTGCCGTTCTGTGTGATCAGCGCGGTCTCGAAATCAGCGAAATAGCTCAGGAAAGCGTCAGAATACGCCACGGTGACCATGGCGTTGGCCAGCTGGGCGGTGAGCGATACGGTCGACGACTGAGTGTCGCGCACGGTCACGTCGGTCTTGCCGTAGTAGTAAGGCTTGCCGAAACCTTCGTCGTCGGGGTTGCCATAAGATGCCTCAAGCACATAGTCGCCTACAGCCCAGAGGTGTGCGTTGGGGAAATCGTTTACAGAATTCCAATGCTCGTGAATGTTGCCGTCGGCACTTGTCAGGTCGAGGGCCAGGTCGCCGACCTGAATCTCCTGGGCGGCACGGCTTTTAAGACTGGAAAGCCCTGAGGTGGCCGAGGTCACTACCTCGGTATCAAGGCCGAAATCGGCCATGATGCGCCCCTCACGACCCTCCTCGCCTGGATTGAACGTGTCTGCACACGAGACCAGCAGGCCTGCGGCTGCAATCACGGTCAACCCTGATAGCAATTTGTAAGTCATGATTAATGTTTGAATTAATACTATGTTTGCTTATTGTGTTTCAAGCTGTTGAATAACTGCGGCAGTTGATGATGCGGCACTGCCTGCACACTGTGCGTTGCGCTTATACGGGCGGAGCAACGGCAACCGCCTTATAAGTCATAATCGCTACAAATTTACAATAAAATCCTTAAATACTGTAAATTTGCACCAATAATTTGCCATTTTCACCATAAAAGGCCATATTCGTAGCCAAACAGACCACGAACCGGGCCATGACGGTGTCCAATCCTGTCATGGCCCGGTTCGGTATACATAGTGCATCATTCCCACAATACAGGGAATGCGCGGGTTATTTCATGATTTTGCGGCCGCCGACGATGTAGAAACCGGGGGCGAGGTCGCGGAGGTCGACGGCTGTGGCGGCACGCTTTACGAGCACGCCGTCAAGGCCGTAGACATCGGCGGGAGCGTCGGAGGCGTCACCCGTGACGGTGCCGATGCCGGTATTCTCGGTGATCTTCACCATCATGTCGTCGGTGACGTCGAAGTGGTGTCCCGTAAGTCCGCACGACTCGCTCAGGGGCACATCCACGCCGTTGGCTGTGACGGTGAGGGTAGCATCGGCGGCAGGCACCACGGTCATGCGCGAGCCATGTTCGGCCGAGACAGTGTTCATCATCAGGAAATCGTCGGTGAAATCCTTGAGCAGGGTGAAACGGTCAACCAGCCCCTCGCGGTCCACATTTATGTTGTGCATTGCGGGCGCCCCTTCAAAATAGAGTTTCACCACATCGCCGGCGGCGACATCGGCATAGTAGATATAGTCATCCTCGGCCTCGTTGACCATGCGGCGCCCATTTACGGTGGCGTAGGCCGGATGGTAGATGGTGAACGGCGAGTCATACGGGCTCACAGGCACGAGGTTGAAACCGCTTTCAAACGAGAGCAACGACTCGTTGGCACGGTAGACGTAGATGTTGTTGGGGCGGTCCACGTAGACGTAGGCACTGCCGTCGCGCACAAGCTGTTCGGTGGTGATGTCGATTTCGTCGCCGGCGGTATATTTATAGTAATTGATATATTCGCGGTCCATCGGCATGTTGTTGATGCCAACGGAAAGCAGACGCCAGTCGGGGTGCGACACGATGCAGAGATAGGGGCTGACGGTCTCGTCGACCTCTACCTGGTTGGCGCCGTCGACAAGCGTAAGCGGCTGATGGTTGTTATAAGAGCTGTTGAACACCTGCACGCCGGCGGCATGATCCACGTTGATGTTTATCTTCACCTTGCCCAGGCGGTGGGCGTCGAAGGCGAAAGTGATGTTCTCGCGCACGGCGTCAAGGTATATCTCCTTGTTCGACCAGCGCACGGGCTCGCCGTTGCGGGTCACTGAGGTTATGTCGTAGTTGTCGGTATCGATGTAGAGCTGCAGCTTGGCACCGGCGGCGACCTGGAAGTCCGAGCCGTCGAAAGTCGCGAGTTCCGTGCCGTCGACCTTCACCGAGGTGACAATCTCATGGTCGGCCTGCCCGTAGTCGAACTTCACGTCATAGCGGGTGTCGTCGGGTTCGTTGAACCAGAAACAGTACACGTCGCCGTCGGCAGGGGTAAGCTCATAATAGCTGTCTGAGGTGTTGGTGATGTCGGTGCCGTTGCATGTGGCCTTCAGGATGTGGTCGCGCCAGGTGTTGCCGTTGAACTTTACGGGCAGCTCATACTGCGGGTCGAAACTGAAATGCGTCTCGGTGGCCGAAAACCCGTCGATGCGGTTCGGCGAGGCATATGTGTTGTCGTTGAACATCATCAGTTTCTGGGGCTCGTCGGTCTTTACGGTCACGTTCACCGAGCGGTTGAGTGCGGCTGATGTCACGCTCACGGTCTCGTCGCTAAGTTCAGCACGGTCAAACTGCAGCGTCGACTGCAGCAGGCGCTGCACGTACTGGTCCTCGCCGGCGGCCTTGACACCGGTGAGAATGTTGCCGTCAGTGGCCGAAATGCGCATCGAAAGGTTGTAGGGCCACTCCATGGTCACCGAGGTGGCGCCCCCGAAGTCAACGGTCTGCTTTACCTCTGAATACTGGCAGAACTCGACCTTTACGCGCTGCGGGTCGTCGACCTTGATTGTGATGTCATAGCCTGGAATGGCCATGGCATACAGCGGGGCCAGCACCGCGGTCACCGCCATGAACAAAGTCTTGTAAAAACAATTCATTGTGTAATTGATTATGTGTAGTGTATGAATGTGTATTATATCAGAGAACCTGAGGCTCCCTTCCGTGAATTATCGCGAAACAGAATCATTGACCGCAACCGTGGAAATGATATTGAATATGGAGTGAATCATTGCATATTTGCTGATTCACTCCGCAAAATTATGGCATATAAATGACATATACAATATTTTTATAGATTTTTTCTGCATTTTTCACGATTGGCACGGAATTTTGCCAAACCATACACATTTACGCCGTCAGAGTGGCCATTTCATCACCGCATACCGGCGAAACACTGTCTCGACCCATTGGCGGCAGTTTTTGAAAGTTTTTCTGCCGTCATTGAAATATTCTTGAAAAAAACATTAACTTTGCATTACTGAACATAATCTAATCACTTTAACCGAGGTCAAGGGCGGCACCTCACCTTAAATTATATCAAGCCGCCCCTGAAACCATGAGCAAACCTTACGTAGTCGGAATTGACATAGGCGGCACCAACACCGTCTTCGGCATTGTCGACGCCCGCGGCGTCGTTATCGCAAGTTCTTCAATCAAGACCCGCAAACACTCGAACATCGAGGACTATATCGACGAACTCCACAACGAGCTCACCAAACTCATGGAGGCCAACGACGCCACTGACAAAGTTCATGGCATCGGCATCGGCGCCCCCAACGCAAACTACTACACAGGCTCGATTGACGAGGGCGTCAACCTCCCCTGGCCTACCCCCATACCCCTGGCGAAACTTGTCAGCGACAAGTTCGGCATCCCCTGCTCGGTGACCAACGACGCCAACGCCGCCGCCATCGGCGAGATGACCTACGGCGCCGCCCGCGGCCTGAAGGATTTCGTCATGATTACCCTCGGCACAGGTGTCGGCTCGGGTATCGTGATCAACGGCCAGCTCGTCTACGGCCACGACGGTTTTGCCGGTGAGCTGGGTCACCTGATCGTGAAACGCAACAACGGGCGCCTCTGCGGCTGCGGCAACCACGGCTGTCTTGAGACGTACTGCTCGGCCACCGGTGTGGCACGCACGGCATGTGAGTTCCTCGACGCCCGCGCCGGCGAGCCCTCGCTTCTGCGCAACAAACCGGCCGATGAAATCACATCCAAAGATGTCTACGACGCCGCAATCTCTGGCGACAAGCTCGCCAAAGATGTGTTCGACTATACCGGCGACATCCTGGGCGCCGCGCTGGCCGACATCACCAAATTCTCGGCTCCCGAAGCGTTCATCCTCTTCGGCGGCCTGGCAAAAAGCGGCGAACTGCTGATGAAACCCCTGCGCGAGTCGATGGAGAAGAACCAGATGCCTATCTGGCGCGGCAAAGTGCGCGTGCTCCTGTCTGAACTCAAGGAGGCCGACGCCGCCGTGCTCGGCGCATCTGCCCTGGGCTGGGAAGCCAAATTCATGGCTCCCACCCCCAGCACCGTGCCCGTGGCTCCCAGCCCCGCTGTACCTGCCGCAGCTGCTGCCGCCAAATGACCTGACGGCATAACCACCGGCCAATGATATAAAAATGCGATGCGCGGCATGACGCCACGCATCGCATTTTTCTTGCACGTCCGGAATGAACTTTTTCGGGTGTGCCGACATTAAATAAAAAGTATGTGTAAATACATATCAAACGGATATATCTAATAATTTAATCTACCCGGACGCGCAGACGTCCTGATAACACCAACAACTATGAAACATCTGTTTTTCGCAGCCGTAGCCGCTGCAACAATCACCCTGAGCGCATGCTCGTCAGCCGACAAGGCCGCCAAAGAGGAATCCAACGATTTCAAAGCCAAAATCGAGAACTGCACCAATCCCGACTCAATCGCAGTGTACGTGAAACAGGCTCAGGAATATGCCGACAAGCTCGTGAAAGAGGGCAAGATCGACGAGGCCAAGAAATATCTGGCCGACATCCAGCCGGTAGTCGAGAAGAAAGCCCCGGCGCTGGTATCGACATTCGACGCCGTAAAAGCGGCTGTCGACAAGATTCCCGCCGCAGCCGACTCGCTGAAGAATGACGCCGCCGAGAAGGCCGAGGCCGCCAAGGATGCTGCCGTCGACTCGGTTAAATCAGCCGCCGCCAACGCAGCTGACGCCGCCAAGGCCAAAGCCGACGAGGCCGCACAGAAAGCCGGTGACGCCGCCCGCACAGCCGTAAAGGATGCCTCAGACAAAGCCAACAAAGCCGCCGCTGACGCCGCCGGCGCCGCCAAAGACAAGGTAAATGACCTCCTCAAGAAATAATCCCCACAAGTAACATACGTCACATACGTTACATAAGTTACATACGTTACATCCCCCACATCACCCCCCCAAAACACACAGCCCCGGCGGAACTCCGCCGGGGCTGCGTTTACGTTTCAGAACCGTATGCGCGTCATCACCGGAAAATGGTCTGACGGCAGCCTCGGCGTGTACGACGCCACATTGACCCTGAACGGATCGGAGAAGTCGGCAGGCTCCATCTCGGGTGGAAGCGTACGGTACGAGTCGGTGAGGATGCCGAACTTCAGCACCTCTACCTGCGGCGACACGAAGACATGGTCGAGACGCGATGCAGTGTACCCCTCGGGGTTGAACGAACTGAATGTTCCGTTGGGCTCGTAAACCACGGCAGCCGCGTCATGCGCATCCTTGAACACGCCGGCGGCGGCGATGTTCTTGATCAGCTCGCTGTTCTGGTCGATGTTGAAGTCACCGGTCAGGAATACCGGTAGCCCCTGCACGCCCAGTTCGCCAATCTTCTGCTGCACGAGCGCCACGCTGTTCTTGCGGGCCTCTACGCCGATATGGTCCATGTGCAGGTTGAAATACACGAATTCCTTGCCCGAGTCTTTGTGGCGGAAGTGCCCCCATGTGCACACGCGCGGACATGCGGCATCCCACCCCATCGAGGGTTTCCCGGGGGTCTCCGACAGCCAGAAGTCGCCCGAATCGAGCAGGTCGAACATGCGGGTGTCGTAGAAAATTGCGGCATGCTCACCCTTGAGCGCGCCGTCGTCACGCCCCACGCCGATATAGGCATAGCCGGGCAGACGTCCTTTCAACGAGTCGAGCTGGTGGCGCACACCCTCTTGCGTGCCGAAGATGTCAAAGCCATGGAAACGCGCCATGCCGGCGATCCAGGGGAGGCGTCTGCCCCAGCCGTTGCCCTGCACCGAGTCCGAGCCGGCCGGCAGACGGATATTGTAGGTTACCAGATTGAACTCGGCCGGCGCCTTGGGCGCCTCTTTGGCCTTGGGTTTTGCCGTCAGAGCCGATGCGCCGAGCATCATTGCGGCGGCCAACAAAA
>CALJBF010000115.1 GCA_938027385.1 uncultured Porphyromonadaceae bacterium
AGACATTCGGCATCCTCCCCGGAATCACCGACAAGACATATTATACCAACTCGAACCACGTGCCGGTATACTATCATTGCTCTCCGCGCCACAAGGCACAGGTCGAAGGTCCGTATCACGAGCTTACACGCGGCGGCCACATCTTCTATGTGGAGATTGACGGCGACGCCACACACAATCCGCAGGCCATCATGGATATTGTTGACCTGATGGACAGCAACAACATCGGCTATTGCTCTGTGAACCACAACCGCAACCGCTGTCTCGACTGCGGCTATGAGGATGCCACCGACGGCCTCACCGAATGTCCTAACTGCCACGGCCACCACATCGACCGTCTGCAACGAATCACCGGATACCTTGTCGGCACCACCGACAGGTGGAACTCGGCCAAACTCGCCGAACTTGCCGACCGCGTTGTACACAAGTAATCTGATGGCGGCACAAAGTCTTACAACATCAACCGGAAAACCTGTCACACTGCGTGTCCTCGACATTGTCGAGGGCACGTCTGTTGATGGCCCGGGCCTACGCACGTCGGTATACCTGGCAGGGTGTAACCACCGGTGCCCCGGATGCCACAACCCGCAGTCCTGGGATATGGCCGGAGGGCATGAAATGACCATAGACGAGATTGTGGAGATTATTGAACGGAACGGTTTCAATGTAACCCTGTCGGGAGGCGACCCGCTGTTGCAGCTGCCGGCAGTCGCGATACTTGCCGAAAGACTCCACTCCCTCGGCTACAAAATCTGGTGCTACACCGGCTATACATGGGAAAAGGCGCTTGCGCTCTCCGGCATCGGCCATCTTCTTCCGTTCCTGGAGGTCATGGTCGACGGGCCGTTTGACCTCACGCACCGCGACACTACCCTGCTCTTCCGCGGTTCGCCCAACCAGCGCCTCATCGATGTGGCGCGTTCGCTTGCCGCCGGCAAACCTATCGAATTTCCCCTTCTGTAATCATCCGTCAGAATGTGACGTGCAGTGCCACACGCAGGCCCGAGCGGTCGCGCCCCGGCACGTTGCGGTACGTCAGACGCCACACGTAATCGACGCGCAGGCACTTGAAGATATTGTCAAGACCTGCCGAAATCTCCATATACGGATGCCAGTGCATGGGCGTGACACGCGCCTGTTCGACGAATCTCGGCAGATTCCCGTGCAGCTCGGGCCGGTTGTGGTCTGACAGCTCCCCTGCCCATCCGCGGAACGATACCACCTCGCGCAGTTTCAGTTTCTTGATCAGCGGGATGTTGTTGAGCAATGCTCCGTTGAGCCAGTACGTGACATGCCATTCGGCGTATGTGTCAGCCATGAACTCCATGGGTGTCAGCAGCGCATAACTCTCGGGCTGGATGGTGTATGACAGGTTGGCATTTGGCGTGAGCAACGAGGGGAACGGCACCTGGCTCCATACATGTCCCCCGCCCACCAGTATGTCGGCGAACCCGAAGGCCGAGAACCAGAAACGTTTCTGTACCGACAGCCGGGTGGTATTCACGGTATAGCGGCTCCCCAGGAATCCCGCCGGGGCGAACGTATGCGACAGCACGATAACCGGCGGATCGAGATTAACCGGAATACGGGTGGTCTTTGTCTGATAGAACTTCTCTCCGGGGGCATAGCGTAGCTGAATGTCAAACAGCATCTCGTCGTAATGCCCCAGACGACGTCCGTCGCCGAGTACGAACGGCACGAAACGCGATGCCTCCTGCCTCTGCCAGTCGGCCGACGCGGCAAGCGAGAAATTGTTGGGGAGTTCAAGCGTGTACTCCAGTTTCGTCTGCCGCAGATAGGTCATGAGCTCGTTCTTCTGTCGTTTCAACGCCAGGAAAACGTTGTCGGGATTTGTGAACAGGTAGTGCTGTCCGAGCTGGTCGACATCGTATTGGTGTGTCAGTCTGAGCGAGTGTATCGGGAACTCGCGCGAATGATAGCGTTTGGCGTTGAACGAATATTCCACCTCACCCTTGTATTTCGGTTTCCTGTCGCCGAACCCGTAGGCCACATATCCGCGTGCGAACCAGTGCGGCGAGAGATTGGCCGTGGTCAGCCCCCCTATGCGCACACGCGCCCCTTCCAGGCTGTTGCCGGAGATAAGTGTGTTCACCGGCCCGAAATCGAATTTCGACGGATTGCCGGTAGCGACATAACCGCCAAACAATATCTTCACTGCCTTTTCGGCATAATAATACAGCGGCACCGACCTGAGACGCCGCATAAGCTGATCAATCGAACGCTCGTTGCGCGTCATGTTGATGATGCGGGCGTTATCCCAGTATGCCGAGTCGCGTTCGTATGCCCGGGTATCGGTGAGTGTATTCCCGAGGCGTTCAAACAGCTCGTCGTTCTGCGGGCGGTCAAACGAGTGGTCATCGTATGCCGTGGTGCGACGCGCGTACAGTCCCTGGGTACCCTTCACTACTGCAATCTCGATGTAGAAATCATCGAGCGCTTTCAGGCGCGAGCCGTCAGCGGCCTTGTCAAACCGCTGTTCAAGCTGAAGTTTCTCTATGAAATTGAGATTTATAGAGGGTGGCACCCCCATGAGGGCACGGCGAACGAACATGGTGGTGTCGCCCGTTTCGACGTACAGGCGCCCGATAAACCCGAATGAGGCCGGATTACGCGGAGCGAAACTCAGTTCGATAAGCCTGTCGCCCGTCGCCGGATCAGAGATGGTATCGGTCAGATAGAATTTGTAGAAGTCGGGCGCTATACGCGAGAGCGGACTCACGAATCTGTTCTGCAATACATTTATGTCATTGTCATAGAGGTCAATCTCGCGGAAAGCATCTTCAAGCAGGGTTGTCATGCTCTGCAGGTCAGCCACTTCGTCAACGCCCCCCTGCCGCAAGGCGCTCACAATCTCTTTTTCAGATTGCGGCTCGCGCCGGTATATGACTTCCGACAGTTTCTCCTTCACGGAAATCGGCAATACCGGTTTTCCGGTAATCTCGGAGGTGTCGATATGTTCCTTTACAAAGGCAAATTTAGAGCCGCTCGAATCACTGAGATGCAGGTCGTTAAGACCGACCGACAGCCGTTCGTGCTTACGGTATGAATAATACGGATTGCGACGCGGGTCGGTAAGCGGGCCGGCCGTGCGTATTTTCTGCATGAAATCGACTGCCGGATTGTTGCGCTTTGAATAATGCTCGCGTTTCTTTTTTACGACCACCTCCTCAAGTGCCACACCGTCGGCCGACAACGGAACCGTAAGCGCGATTACCGACTGATGTACATTTATCTGTTTCTTGGCATAACCCATCGCCGAGAGTTCGATGACCGATGGCTTGTCGTCACGCAACGAGAGCACGAGGCGCCCCTCACCGTCGGCAAGTTCGCCGCGCGATGTTCCGGTTATGTATGCGGCCACATACGGCACGGGCTGGCGCGATACTGAGTCGACAACCTCAATCGTCACATCGCGCGCAACCGCCCCCAGCGTCACAATCAGTGCGAGGCCGAGGGTCACAAATACTCTCTTTATGTCGGTTATGGATGTCAAATTTTGTAATTTTGCACCGAAGGGGCTGCTGAACTCCTCGAATTGTAGGGACATGCCTTCGGCATGTCGGGTTATATTATTGATTGTCAGCTAAACATCGCAAAGCGATGTCCCTACATTTTAGGCATGAGCCGGGGTTTACAACGCCATCGGGAACTATAAATACGGAAATGAAATGGCAAAAGAAATCGAGCGCAAGTTTCTTGTAATCAATGATACATACCGCACGCTTGCCGTGCGGAGCACGGAAATCAGCCAGGGCTATCTGAGCCGGCGCCGCGAGGCCACCGTGAGGGTGCGCATTGCGGGTGACCGCGCATACCTCACCGTCAAGGGTCCGAACGAAGGTGCCGTGCGCGACGAGTGGGAGTTCGATATCCCTGTCGCCGAGGCCGCCGAGATGCTTGCCCGTGTGGCAGAACCGCCGGTGCTGTCGAAGACACGCTACATCGTGGCCGCCGACGGTCTGACATGGGAGGTCGATGAATTCCACGGAGCGCTCGAAGGTCTGTGTGTGGCCGAGGTGGAACTGCCGTCGGCCGACACGCCGGTAACATTGCCCCCTTTTGCGGGACGCGAGGTCACCGGCGATCCGGCTTATTACAACTCGAACCTCACTGCGCGGCCTGCGGGGCACTGACGCCCGGTTTCAGCTCCAGCAACACCACATTCTCGACATGGTGGGTGTGCGGGAACATGTCGACCGGCTGTATGCGTGTCACCTTATACTTTGCATCAAGCAGGGCAATGTCGCGGGCCTGGGTGGCGGGGTTGCAGCTCACATAGACTATGCGCGACGGTTCGGCGCGCAATATCACGTTCACCACATCCTCGTGCATGCCGGCACGGGGAGGGTCGACAATCATCACGTCGGGGTGCCCGTGTTCGGCCACGAAAGCGTCATTGAGCACATCTTTCATGTCGCCGGCGTAGAACAGCGTGTTGTCAAGGCCGTTGGCCGCGGCATTGAGTTTCGCGTCCTCTATGGCCTCGGGCACATATTCTATGCCGATTACCTTGCGGGCCTTGCGTGCCACGAAGTTGGCGATTGTGCCGGTGCCGGTATAGAGGTCATACACCAGCTCGTCGCCGGTCAGCGCGGCGAAATCGCGCGCCACACAGTAGAGGCGGTAGGCCTGCCGCGAGTTGGTCTGATAGAACGACTTGGGACCTACGGTGAAACGCAGACCCTCCATCTCCTCCTCGATGAACGGATTGCCGCTGTGGAGCTGGATGTCAAGGTCGGCTATGGTGTCGTTGGCCTTGGTGTTTACCACATACATCAGTGAGCTGAGATCGGGGAACTCGGCGCGCACGGCATCGAGCAACGGCCTGTATGCCGCAGGGTCATCTTCGCCGAACGAGAGCACCGCCATGGTCTGGCCTGTGGAGGCGATGCGTATCATGAGCGTTCGCAACAGGCCGGTCTGGGCCCTGAGGTCAAAGAATGTGAGGCCGTTTTCGATGGCGTAATTCTTTATGAACAGACGTATGCGGTTGCCCAGGTCATCCTGCAGGTGACAGCGGTCTATGTCGAGCACTTTGTCAAAAGCACCGGTGATATGGAACCCGGCACCGTTACGGTCGGTCACCTCCTCGCCCGAACGCATCTGCTCCCACGAAAGCCAGCGGCGGTTCGAGAATGTATATTCCATCTTGTTGCGGTATTCCCAGATTGATTCAGAGCCGAGAATCGGCGTAATCTCGGGCAGTGGTACCTTAGCTATGCGGTGCAGGGCATCCTCGACCTGCTGCTGCTTTGCCTTGAGCTGTTCGGAATACGGCAGATGCTGCCAGCGGCAGCCGCCGCAGGTGCCGAAATGCGAACAACGCGGCTCTACACGCAGGTCCGAGGGTTTTACCAGGCGCTCGATGCGTCCGTTGGCGTACGATGACCGTTTCTTCTCGATCTTGATGTCAGCTACATCGCCCGGGGCGCCGTAGGGTACGAAAACAACAAGATCGCCCCAGCGGGCTATTGCATTACCCTCGGCGGCAATCGCCGTTATCTCAAGTTCCGGTACTACCGGTTTTTCTTTACGTTTTCTTGACATGATCTGATGTTTCAGGCTGTCGGCACTGCGCACATCGGGCGCGTCTGTGACATCAGAAGTCACACAAATCGCCGACAAAAGCGAATTTATCGTGCAAAGTTACTCATTATCCGTAAAACTTATGAAATTATCGGAGAGCGTTGACACTCATTAATATTTTTTTTGGCAACCCCTGACGAATTTTTGGCTTTATATGCTAAAGTTTTGCGCCAAAAATGCTAACTTTGCCCTGCAACCTGCCCTACCGACGGAGTCGGGGGTGTGCAGGCGGCCATGGAAACACGCGCCCCCGGGGCGCCTCGACACTGTCAAACAAAACTAACTAACTATAACCCAATAATTTTCTACAACATGTCAAAGAAAATCTATACTTTCGGCGACGGCAAGGCTGAAGGCGACGCGTCGATGCGAAACCTTCTCGGCGGCAAAGGTGCCAACCTCGCTGAAATGAACCTGCTGGGCATGCCCGTGCCCCCGGGGTTCACAATCACAACCGAAGTCTGCACCGAATACACACAGTACGGCCGCGACCAGGTTGTCAAAGACATCAAGAAAGAAGTTGAAAACGCTATAGCTCACGTCGAGGCCCTTACCGGCAACAAGTTCGACGATCCCCAGAACCCCCTGCTCGTTTCAGTCCGTTCAGGCGCACGCGCCTCGATGCCCGGCATGATGGACACCATCCTCAACCTCGGCATGAACGACGCCACCGTAGAGTCGCTTGCCGCAAAGAGCGGCAACCCCCGTTTCGCATGGGACAGCTACCGCCGTTTCGTGCAGATGTACGGCGACGTGGTGCTGGGCATGAAACCCAAGACCAAAACCGAAATCGACCCCTTCGAGGCCATCATCGACCAGGTGAAGGAGGAGAAAGGCGTGAAGTTCGACACCGAGCTGTCTGTCGACGACCTCAAGGAACTCGTAAAGCGTTTCAAGGCCGCCGTCAAGGAACACACAGGCAAGGATTTCCCCGAGAGCGCATGGGAACAGCTCTGGGGCGGCATCTGCGCCGTGTTCGACTCGTGGATGAACGAGCGCGCCATCATCTACCGCCGCATGAACCAGATCCCCGAGGAATGGGGTACCGCCGTGAACGTTCAGGCTATGGTATACGGCAACATGGGCAACAACTCGGCTACCGGCGTGGCATTCTCGCGTGACGCCGCTACCGGTGAGAATATCTTCAACGGCGAATACCTCATCAACGCCCAGGGCGAGGATGTGGTGGCCGGTATCCGCACCCCCCAGCAGATCACCATCGAGGGTTCGCGCCGCTGGGCCGCCCTGCAGGGTATCGACGAGCAGACACGCCACGACAAATATCCCGCACTCGAGGAGTCGATGCCCGACTGCGCCGCCGAGCTCATTGCCATCGCCCACAAGCTCGAAGACCACTACAAAGACATGCAGGATATGGAATTCACCATCCAGGACGGCAAACTCTGGATGCTCCAGACCCGCAACGGCAAACGTACCGGTGCCGCTATGGTGAAGATCGCCATGGACCTGCTCCGCGCCGGTGAGATCGACGAGAAGACCGCCCTGCTGCGCATGGAGCCCCAGAAACTCGATGAGCTCCTGCACCCCGTGTTCGACAAAGCCGCTCTTAAACGTGCCACTGTAGTCGCCAAAGGTCTGCCCGCATCGCCGGGCGCCGCAACAGGCCGCATCGTATTCTTCGCCGACGACGCTGAGGCATGGGCAGAGCGCAAAGAGAAAATCGTGCTCGTGCGCATCGAGACATCACCCGAAGACCTCCGCGGTATGGCTGTGGCCGAGGGTATCCTCACCATGCGCGGCGGTATGACATCGCACGCCGCCGTTGTGGCCCGCGGTATGGGCAAATGCTGTGTGTCGGGTGCAGGCGAAATCAAGGTAGACTATGAGGCCCGCACTGTGGAAATGGGCGGAAAAGTATATAACGAAGGCGACTGGATTTCGCTCAACGGCTCTACGGGCGACGTTTACGACGGCCAGGTACCCACCGTACAGCCCGAGCTCGACGGTGACTTCGGCGCCATCATGAACCTCGCCGCCAAATTCACAAAGACACTCGTGCGCACCAACGCCGACACCCCCCGCGACGCCAAGCAGGCACGCCACTTCGGCGCACAGGGCATCGGTCTCTGCCGCACAGAGCACATGTTCTTCGAGGGCGACCGCATCAAGGC
>CALJBF010000116.1 GCA_938027385.1 uncultured Porphyromonadaceae bacterium
CATTCCGCAGAATGATGATATATGTGCCGTGTTCGAAAATGCCGATTGTTTCATTTCGTCATCAGATCATGAGACGTTTTCTTATGCCGTTGCCGAGGCTGCCGTTTACGGACTGCCAGTTATTCAATCAGATATTGACGGAACAAGATGGAATAATGACAATCCGTCAGTTTTGACTTTCAATGCAGGAAATCCACAAGAACTCGCAATATGCATGCGCAGGATGATGGAAAAAGACCCGATGACGCTGACAGCTGACTGTGCAGTGACACGTGATAGAATTATCAGTCGATATTCTCTTGATGTATGGTGTGAAAGCATTATCATGTTTCTACAGACTCTGTGACAAGTATAACTGATGGTAACGGTATGAAAATAGGCATAATAACATTCTGGCAATCTAAAGAGAATTACGGGCAGATTCTGCAAAGTTTTGCTTTGCAGGAATACCTGCGTAAACAAGGGCACCAACCGACATTAATACGTTATCGTGACACAAAGAAAAGTGAACCATCATTCAGGTTTACCCGTGTTTTCGGTTATCTTAAAAAGTTTCCTGTGTATGTAAAATGGTTTATTTCTGAAAAACGCAGGAAGAGGCATGAAGACCGATATAAGCGGGCTATGGCCGATGTTGACCGCAAGTTCTCTGAATTTATGGAAAAGTATATTACCTATACAGATGAGGTGTATACGGAAACATCCATTATTGCCAATCCCCCCGCTTTCGATGCCTATATTTGTGGTAGTGACCAGATATGGGGAGGAGACGCACCTTATTATCTGAATTTTGTACCTGAAGGTAAACCCCGTATTGCGTATGCGCCGTCTTTGGGTGGTCTGAAATCGTTTGCTGCCGAATATGAAACAATGATGTCCGATCTTCTCTCGTTGTTTGATTTTATCGGGATGCGTGAGCAGAGTGGTGTGGACACTTGTCATCGATTGGGCCGCAAGGATGCCGTAAAAGTAGTGGACCCGACCCTGTTGCTTAAACGCGAGGATTATGATAAGTTACGTCCGAGTGAGTTTACTGACAGGCCTCAATCTTCCCCTTATATGTTGGCATATATATTGGGGAATCCAATGGAATGCGATATTGTGGAGATAGTCGAATACGCCCGATTATTGGATTTGCCTCTGAAATACGTCACAAGCTCGGGTCAGACAGACAAATATCCGCATATATATCCTACTCCGGGCGAATGGATTGATCTGATAGCCAATGCATCGATAGTTATTACCAATTCTTTCCACGGAACAGTCTTTTCTCTGATTTATCATCGGCCATTCATTACAATCCCGCTCAACCGGGGATATGAGCGTATGAATACCCGTATCGATGAGCTGCTGTCGGAAAGTAATCTCTCCAGCCGGGTGTATCGCGGTTCCTTGCAAGAAATAGGAGCCGAGCCGGTTGATTTCTCATCATTTGACCGATACCAGGCCTCACAAGAGCATTTCTCTACATCGAAACTGTTCCCAATTCTGTCGCGATAGGTTGATGGCATTAATCTTGATGAAGATTCCACCCCATGAAATGCAATAAGATAACGATATTCACGCCCACATATAACAGAGGTTATATTCTTCCATCATTATACCAAAGTCTGTTGAGACAGACCGACATGGCTTTTGAATGGATAATTGTTGACGATGGCTCATCAGATAATACAAAGGACCTGGTGACTGAATGGGAAAAAGAAGGGCATATTGACATCGTCTACAGGTACCAGCCCAATCAGGGTAAACATATAGCCCGCAACACCGGCATCGGGCTGGCACCTGGTGAACTGTTCTTTATAGTGGACAGTGACGACACCCTTACTGTTGACGCCGTGGCCAAGGTGCGCCTCTTTTGGAACAGCCTTGACGAGGTCAGTCATATTTCAGGTATTATCTCATACAGGCAATTCGTCGATGGAAGATTAGTCGGTAGCAAACTGCCTCCTGAGATAAAAACATGCAAACTCAGAGATTGCCGGACACGGTATGGATCAGATGGTGATAAGGTGGTTATTTACCGGACAGATGTATTTTCCCGATTTAGATACCCTCAATTCGATGGGGAAAGATTTCTAGGCGAATCTTATGTATTCAATCAGATTGATGATCTCTACGAGATGGCGGTAATGGATGACCGAATCTATAATTTTGATTACCAGAAGGATGGCCTTAGCCAGGATTTTCGAAAACTGTACCGTGAAAATCCATGTGGAATGAGAGCCTTGATGATTCAGTCATTGCAGTATGACACGTCATTTGTGCCCAGATTAAAGACATTGTCGCATGTGGGATGTCTGAGTCTATACCTGCACGATACCAAAACTTATGCCAGGGTCGGTTCGGTAGCACGCTTGCTGATGTCATTTCCATTGGCAGTGGCTTTGTACTTCAGGATATTCATCCTAAAGGCCAGTGACGTAAAGCCTTATTTGTCTTCACAAGACAATTGAAACAGATACTTATGGAACGCATTCTTCAGGTAATGGG